>JAUWSD010000014.1 GCA_030610225.1 Chloroflexota bacterium | reverse complement strand
AGGTGAAGAAGCTACACTGATAACTTCCACTTCAGGGAACTCAATCCCGGTTTCCAGAATTTCCGGCCAGCGGTAGATCAGATCAATGACATTATTGATATCTTCCGGTGGCAATATGCTTACCCAGCTGGCCATCAATGTACCTGCCACGCCTGTTTTTACCAGGTCGACTGTTTCCTCTTTGGGAGTAGAACGCAGGTCTTCAGTGTCGATTGACGGGGCAACCACAGTGCCAGATCCATTGGCCCCATGACATGCAGCGCAGTTCTCCGCATAAACCGTCAAACCCTCTGCCAAGACCCCCCCGCCTGGAAGGGATGTTACTGACGAGAGCATCTCATCAGAAATTTCCATCGTAATTAGTTCAGGCGGCGTTAATCCTAATTCAGTGATCCTGGCCTCAACATATTCCCAGTTAACTTGCTGAATTAATGTCACAAATTCATCAATTTGAGAATTGCTGAAAATTCCTCCCTCATCCAAAGCCCATCCTGCCATCAAAGTGCTGTCACGCCCCCGCGATATCACTTTGACCAATTCCGATTCGTCCATAGACCGGATTCCATCGCTATCAAGAGCCGGGTTATCTCCGATCCCCTCACCGGCCGCACCGTGGCAGACAGCGCAGTTTTCTGCATAATGATCGGTTGCTGAATAAATGGCGTCAGTATTATATTCCTCTAAAATTTGTTCCTGTTGATTAGGCTCGTTCAGCATATATAGTGGCAATATTATAAGCATAACGATCGTTGCCAAAATTCCAGTGACCTTCATAAAATTTGTCATAACTTGATCCTTATGCGTAAACGATTTGATCTGGGCTGGTTTGATCCCGCTCAATTGGCGAACTGGTATCAACAACTATTTCTCCATCTTCGTTCAAAGATAGATGGAACAGATCCAAAGCCCGGGGAGCCGGAGGATTCAACACATCCCCTTCATTTGTAAATTCAGACCCATGGCATGGTCATACGAATGATCCGGAAGCCTGGTCATACGGCACTGCACAGCCAAGGTGAGTACATCGTCGGTAAATGGCCAGTATTCCGCCATCCGCCAGCCTGGTCAGATAGAAACGCCCTGCTTCCACAGGTGTAACACTCCCGGGCGGATATTGATCATAATGACCAATATTGAATGTTCCGCCAAATTCACCCTCAGTCACACGGGGTGACAGGAAACGCAGTCCAACAACAGCCATTTCAGTAACCGTCAGAGCTGCAAGTGCGCCCCAGGTCAAATTAAGAAAATCTCGTCTCGACATTTTTCTTTTAGTCATAACTTAACTCCATGGAAGGATGAGCGCCATCCCCTCCCCCCTGAAGAAGATCCCGATAAAGGTGAGTGTTACAAAAGAACTGAGCAGCAATGTGAACACAGCTTGACGGGCCTCGCAATTAGAAGCCCCAAAGAGCTTTAGTATTTCATAATAAATAATTATCAGGAGTAATAATCCAGCCATTGGCACCCAGCCGTTACTGATGATATTCGGCAAAAATGGGAGCCAACCCGGCAGATCCAGCCAATATTCATTTAATAATACAAATCCGAAAGTCCCGACAATGCCTAAAACTAAGCTGGCGAATGCTGTCACACGCCCTTTTATTGACCTGAACCACACACCAACCGAATCCATATCCTGATCCAGGTATGGGATCAGGAACAATGTTGCCAAACCTAAACCAGGAATGACGATCGCTCCAAATACAGGATGAAAGTGCATCAGAAGTTCCTGAAGACCCATAAAATACCACGCTGCTTTAGCAGGGTTGGGGCTGATAGCAGGGTTAGCCGCTTCTTCCAAAGGCGCATTCACAAATGCTGACCATGTAAGCAGTATTGCCAGCCACACGAGCGCATACACAAATTCGACGCTCACCAGGTGCGGGATCGTGGTGGTCCTTTCTTTATCTATCTCTTGATTGATCTGCCTTGGAACAGTGATCTTGTCTTTACGCACTCGCCAAATATGGAATGAAACTATTCCAAAGATCGCCAGCGGGATCAAAGCAATGTGCAGCCCATAGAAATTGGTCAATGTGGCCGCGCCCACTTCTGAGCCCCCTAGCAAAAATCGGGTTATTGGCTCACCAATAATGGGAATATAGTCCAAAAGACTGGTGCCAACTGTCACCGCCCAATAAGCCAGCTGGTCCCAGGGCAGTAAATATCCAGTGAAATTTGCTACGACTATCAACAGTAGTAAAGCTATACCCATGGCCCAATTAAACTCTCTCGGTCGCGTAAAGCCGGATGTGTAAAACACCCTCAACATATGCAATACTGCCACCACGACCATTAGATTACCTGACCAGTGGTGTAAATTGCGAATTAGATTTCCAAAATTAATTTCAGTTTGCAGAGCGATCATGCTCTCATAGGCTGCATCCGGGGAAGGAGTGTAAACGAAGATCAATAACACCCCCGTCACTGCCAGCACAGCACTCAAAAGCAGCAGCAATCCGCCCAATCCGAAAGTATATGATAATTTCAGAGCCGGCTTGGACACCTTGGTTGGGTGGATATGCAGTATCAAGCTGTCCATGACCATTTTCATGCGGCTTCGGTCATCTTCAGGAGAAAGTGGTCCCCGCTGAATTGATTTTCTTATTCGCTCAAGATAATTGGTCTTTTTTGGGGTTGGGTCAGGGGTTGGCTGAATATTCTCATCCATAATATCTTCCTACACTATTAATAGTCTCCCGATCATTAGGGAATACACCACTCTTATAATAAAAGTATACTCTCTTTTATTTCTAGCCCTGTTTTCCTCGACTATTTGAATTGCCATTTCCACCGGGGCCAGCCCACAAAGGACGCCCATTCGGATCACGCAGCATTACTCGCAGACCAGTTTCGACTTGAGTAATATCCCCAGCCATAAGCTGTCCATTCTCATAATACCCTACCACTACGATCTCATCACCAACCTGGAATGATACATTTTGGGATGCAAAGAAACGCGGCTGACCGGATTGGAAGGAAATGATCTCACCATCAACGGTGGACATTGCCATATTCCCGCCCTGGAACGAGATCAATGTTCCTTCGATCGTTACCCAATCATCGATCTGGTTTAGATCACCACTATGACCCTCTTCACCATTCCCGGCATTCGCGCCCTGGCCATTATCAATACCCCCGCTCCATAACGGCTGTCCATCTGCAGTTCTAATATTCAACACCTGCCCATCGACCAGCATGACCTGGTATGCGTGGATCATCCCTTCATTGATAGTTCCATCTACGATTACAGGCATCCCTGCTAAAAGTTCAACGCCCTGATTTTGCCAATACTCTGATGGGCCTAATTCAACATAGACGATCTCACCATTCTGTAATTGGAATTTAAACCCGGTATCATCTAATTCAATGATCGTTCCGGTCTCTTTCCAGGGTTCACCAAGAGATCCCTCTGTCATTAACTGTGAATTTGGTTCTCCATTATCATCAGTTGTCATTATTTCTGTGGTTTCCACATTGGAAACATCATCATTATTTACCAGATTAAAAGCTAAAGCAGCTCCTGCTGTTCCAAAAACTGTAACTAATAATATTCCCAATAAAATCTTTTTAAACATAATCTTTCTCCTTGAGTAATTATATCTCTCCAAATATCTCAAATTTATCAATTAGAAGTGTAGTTTGAGGAAGTGAAGAAATTGTGAAGAAGATATGAACAATATATGAGTGAAATATACCCTGAAATCAGGGAAATTTCACCAGAGCAGGTCGCTGAGCTCAAAACATTCTTCCCTACGGATCTTCAAAGAAGTGGCTGGAGAATTGTTGGTCACATGGGGATATGAACAGGATTTGAACTGGTAACATGAAATTTCGCTAGCTGCTTTTCGCCCTCTACTTCACAGCGTGAATTCTAAAGATGGGAATACTGACGAAATAATGCAGCTTGCCGATCTCGCGCATTATGTTTTTCAACGCAGTCGGTCGTGAATATTTATCCTGATATGCTGGAGATTGAATATGCTTTTGTTTGATCGAAAAGACTTTATCGGCTAAGTTCTGATAATACTCGCGTTTTGAACTAAGATCTTTGCTGATCCCAACCGGGTAAGTAAAATCCTCGATCTCACTTGCTGACTTGATCCTGAAACCCGCCTGAACAAAAGAATCGATCGCCATAAATCCCTTCAACCCAAAACCGGTTTGCCCATGAACACCTTCACGCGGCGGCAGCCCGATCGTCCTGATCATCTCGACCAAACCTTCCATCTGCTCTTTCTGTGCCCCGCTGAACCTGTCAGGCATAGTCATCAAATAGTCATCCAGGGGCTGGTCCCAGTCTTCGGGCATATCGCTCAACTGGGTGAATTCATGGCTGCAGATTATTATTTCTCCACCTGGGCGCAGGATCTCAAAGACCTGTTTCAGCATCCCATCCACATCGATATTATCGCGTTGATCTGTCGGGAATTGAAACACCATCCTCGCCACAAACAGGTCTGCTGAATTGGGCAGCAGCTTTTGCGGCATGGATTGTGCGGTTAAATTGGAGATGAAATTAAACCCTAGGGTGCCGATCAGTTTGTCTGGAGGAACCTCATCCGGTGAAGTAGCTGTCAGTGACTTTGGATTATGGGAGAGCATGTATTCACTCAGGTCCCCCATCCCCGCACTAAAATCAACCACATCCCTACCAGTGATCAATTCAGGGGGTACCAGGTCCTCAATTAAATAATAAACCAGGTAGCGGACAATATCCCAATTACGTTGTAGTTCCCAGGAGGTCATTTTTCAAGTATACAGCATCAGTAGAGTTGAATCAATATTGATGTCCATTTCTTGCTCCCAAACCTTAAAATTCCCTCGCACCTCACCCAATCAGTACCCATCTACCTGGCAATCTATTACAATTGTTCTATGCACTTGACGGATGGATTGAACCCCCAACAGCACCAGGCCATGACAGCTGGCATCGGCCAGGTCATCGTGCTGGCAGGCCCCGGCTCCGGAAAGACCCGTGTCCTCACCCAGCGCATCGCATACCTGATCAACCACCTCGGGGTCAGCCCTTTCAACATCCTCGCAGTCACCTTCACAAATAAAGCCGCCCGTGAGATCAAAGACCGCGTCCATACCCAGCTTGGTCAGGCTCCCCGTGGAATAAGCCTTGGCACTTTTCACTCGATCTGTGCCCGTATCCTGCGCCGTGAAGCCGACTACCTGCCCTTTGACCGCAACTTCGTGATCTTCGATCAGGACGACCAGAAGGGATTGGTCAAACAGGCAGTCCGTGACCTGAACATCGATGAAAAAATGTACCGGCCCAACCAGATCTACAACCGTATCTCGAACGCAAAGAACGACATGGTATTGGCAGACGATTTTCCAGTGAACACCTATCGGGACGAGGTCATTCAACGGGTCTTCACCCGCTACCAGGCCCTCCTGCTAAACTCCAACGCAGTCGATTTCGACGACCTCTTGCTGTGGACAGCCCTGCTGCTCAATGAGCACCCTGAAGTGCGCGCCAAATACTCCCAGCAGTTTCAGCACATCCTCGTGGACGAATTTCAGGACACGAACCAGGCTCAATACGAGCTTCTCAGGCATCTTTCCAGCACCCACAATAATATCTTTGTGGTAGGTGATTCAGATCAGAGTATCTACCGCTGGCGTGGGGCCGATTACCGTAATATCCTCCGTTTTCAGCGTGATTATCCAACTGCACAAACCATCCTGCTTGAACAAAACTACCGTTCAACACAGACCATTCTGGATGCAGCCATGTCAGTTATCCGCCCCAACCCGAACCGCACACACAAAGAACTCTTCACAGACCGCGGTCAGGGTGAAAAGATCATTGTCAAAGAAGTCTTTGATGGCCGCGATGAAGGTCGCTTTGTTATCGACACCATCGCGAAGCTGGTTGCTGCGGGAAAAGCAGATCCGGGACATGTCGCTATCATGTACCGCATAAACGCCCAATCCCGCGAGCTGGAAGAGGCTTTCCTGCACGCAAACCTGCCCTACAAACTTGTGGGAGCACAGCGTTTCTATGGGCGCCGCGAGATCAAGGACATCCTCTCCTACCTGCGTCTCTGCCACAATACTCATGACGAAGCTAGCTTGCTGCGTGTCATCAATACGCCACGCCGCAAGATCGGCAGGAAGACCATCGACACTCTCCGGTCCCAATCCCGGGCAGACGATCTCAACATGAGCGCTGTTCTGCTCAGCATCACATCTCAGGAAGACAGCCCCTACATTGCAGCTTATTCATCCGCAGCCCTGAAAGCTCTTTATGCATTTGGAGAGAAGCTGCTGCGCTGGCATGCCCTTGCATCAGACGCCAGCCCCCTTGATCTGATGGACCGCATCATTGTTGATGTCGACTACCAGAGCTACTTGGAAGACGGCACAGATGAGGGTATCGAGCGCTGGGAAAATGTGATGGAACTCCGGCGGCTTGCTGCAGAATATAAAGAAAGACGCCTGGTGGATTTTCTGGAAGAAACCGCCCTTGTCTCAGACCAGGACACTTACAACCCATCAGCTAACGCCCCCACCATGCTGACCCTGCATGCTTCAAAAGGCCTGGAATTTCCGGTGGTGTTCATCGTGGGGATGGAAGATGGCACTCTGCCCCACTCCCGCAGCTTTGATGATCCCGAAGAAATGGCCGAGGAGCGCCGCCTGTTGTATGTTGGCATCACCCGAGCCAAGGACCGCCTCTATCTGTTACACTCGCTCAACCGCCGCCGCTTTGGCTACACTGAACCCGCAGACATCTCCCGCTATCTGAACGACATACCACATGAACTGATCGATGGCGGTCGCCCTTCAGGGATCGAATATTCACTCAAGAAACGAAAATTCGAGATCCAGACCCGCTGGAAATCAGAGATCAAGCAGCCAAAACCAGAGCCTATCGCTCAATTCCAAGCAGGGGATTCGATCAGCCATTCAATTTTTGGTGAGGGTGAGGTGCTTGACAGCAAGCTCGAAGATGGAGACGAGATCGTAGAGATCATTTTTGAGGGCGGAATCAAAAAGCGGCTTATCGCCGCTCTTGCTAATCTAAAGAAGCTCTGATCTTCTTATTCTATTGAATTTTCTGGGGCAACCGGCAAAACGATGATAAATGTCGCTCCCTTCCCCGGCTCAGAATCCACCCAGATGCGTCCGCGGTGATTGGTCACAACAGATTTGGTGATCGCCAATCCCAGTCCAGTTCCATCCACGATCCCAACAGTTCCCTTTGCCCGGTAGAATTTATCAAATATTTTTGTATGCTCTTCCCATGGAATGCCGGGCCCATCATCAGATATGCGGATTATCAACTGTTCTTTCTCATGCTTAGCCTCAACCGTGATGCACCCTTCCTCCTGCGTGAATTTAATTGCATTGCCGATCAGGTTATCAACCATCTGTCTCAACTGGATCGGATATCCCACTACAGATGGCAGCCATGGCTCGATCTTTTCAATTACCTGCTGTTCGCGCTCAGCGATCTGCTCTTCAAATTGATCGACCGAAACGCGTATCAGCCTGTTCATGTCAACAAGCTCTGCCTCACCAAAACCGCCGATCTCCAAACGCCCCAGGTTCAACAGGTTATCGATCAGAGAAGTGATACTCCTGACGCTGTCCTCCACTTTGTCAATAAACTCATCCTGCTTGACATTCACATCCCCAACCCTCTTGATCAAACTTATATAGCCCATGATGGCCGTCAGCGGTGAACGCAGGTCATGCGAAACAGTACTGACAAATTCAGTCTTCATCTTATCCAGCTCTTTAAAATAACTGATGTCATGGAAAGTAGCCACTGACCCGACTCCCTCAATTTCCAGAACTCTCATATGATAGATACGCTTATCTTCTCCATCGATCTCAATAAATTCTTGCAGCAGATCATGCCCCATCAACATTGAAGCCATCTCAAGATCGCTGATCAGGTCATCAAGATGCATACCTGTTAGATCATCATCTCCCAAACCCAAGGCCTTTCTGGCAACATTGTTCACCAGCATGATCCTGTTCTCAGGTGAATACACAAGCACGCCGTCCTTGATCTGTGTCAGGATCCGTTCCAGCTTATAACGCTCATGCATCGTGAAGGTATACAGCTTGGCGTTTTCGATAGCCACAGAAGCATAATCCGCCATCATCGACAGCAGAGTAACATGTCTTTCAGTGAAATTGGAAGATGTCATTCGGTTATCAACACCCAGCACTCCGAACACTTTTCCTGATATCTTTAAGGGAACATAGATCATCGACTTGACCAGCAGACCGGTTGTTATTTTGTGGGGTGCATCGCTGTCGATCAATATAGGCTCACCGGTCTCGATTACCTGGTTGATCAAGGAATCTGAAGCAGTTACCCTGAAAGTGCGCACAAAATCATCGTTGAAGTTTTTAGCCGCCCTCATCACCAGCGTGCCAGTATCTTCTTCCAGGAGGAGTAAGCTGCCTTCATCCGCACCGGTTACATCTACAGCTGCCTCCACAACCTTTGTCAGCACTACATCAAGATCAAGTAAACCCGTTACCACCTGTCCTACTTCTGCCAGATGTTCAAGCTCATCAACCTGCCTGCGAAGTGAATCTGTATAGCGGCTGGCCTCTCTTTTCAGCCAGCTGCGCCAATTCTGTGCCCGTGCTAGCCCAACACGCAGCGCTCTACGCATATCGGCGATATTCACAGGCGCTTCAAGCCAATCTACCAAGCCCAGCTGGATCGCATCTTTAGTATCTATTACAGAATTCTTTTTGGTAAAAAGGATGATCGGCAGGGTTGGCTCATTTTCCAGAACTTTTTTAGCAAACTCAATATGATCCACACCCCGAATATCATCAGCTAGGATCATAAGATCTGGTGAGAATTTGTTCAAAGCATCTTCTGCCTGTTTTGCATCCCTGGCAGGAAAAACTAATAACCCCTCTGGAATCAAAATATTCTTCTCTATCATCTTGGCTGTTACTTCATCAGCCATCATCAAGAGTACTCGTTGTACACTTGCCATATATATATTTTATCGCTTCCCTTGTTTCCTCGAAGGAATAATACATGCTATTCTTATATACTGCAGTCGCTCTTTACCTTCCTATCAAAATAGTAAGAAAGATGTAAGATTCATTCTCTAACCATTGACGCTTCACGGTCTGGGGCTAGAATAAGGTAAGTATGATGGACTATCAGGATTATTATAAGATACTAAATGTGGACAGAAAAGCATCGAAAGATGAAATTAAACGCGCCTATCGAAAACTGGCTATGAAATATCACCCGGATCAGAATCAGGGCGATGCAAGCGCTGAAGAAAAATTCAAGCAGATCAATGAGGCCTACCAGGTTTTAAACGATGATGACAAACGTGCCCATTTTGATCGTTTGGGTTCTGCCTACAAAGATTGGCAGCAGCACGGGGGACAGGGCGGCTTCAACTGGAACCAATGGACAGGCGGCAGACCCGAGGGTATGCGCGTTGAGTACAACGGAGACCTCGGCGATATGTTTGGGGGCGGATTCTCGGATTTCTTCCAGAGTATCTTTGGCAGCATGGGTGGCTTTGGTTCGATGCGCACTGACCCAAGGCAATCACAGTTCAACCGTGCCCGGGCGCAAAAACCCTATGAGATAGAGATGTCGATCAGCCTCCATGAGGCCTATAATGGCTCCACCCGCCAGATCAAGATCAACGACAATAAATACGATGTCAAAATACCGGTTGGATCCAAAACAGGCACCAAAGTTCGTATGCGGGGTGCAGGCCCGAACAACTCTGACGTTCACCTTGTAATAAAGGTTGCTCCAGATCCCCGTTTTGAAATAAGGAATGACAGGCTGCATACCTTCGTCGATATTGATCTTCCCACTGCAGTCCTTGGTGGAGAAGTCACCGTTCCAACCCTGTCAGGCAACATCATCCTCTCTATCCCCCCCGGAACCCAGCCATCCCAGACTTTTCGCCTCAAGGGTAAAGGCATGCCAAAACTAAACGACAGATCAAATTTAGGTGCACTTTTTGTCAATATTCAGGTTAAAATTCCTCAGGAATTAACTCCTGAACAAAAAGAACTGTTTGAAAAACTGGCTAAACTGAAATAAGATTATTTTCAATCGAAATTGGCACCATCAATTAAAAGGTGATCATATGAGTAAAACAAAAAAGATCGGGGTTATTCTTATTATTCTGGTATTTACAACGATCCTGTCAGCTTGCCAGATAACTGATCAGGTTTCCAGCAACAATGAAATATTGACCGATTCAACTGAGACAGAAGACCTGGATAGCGCCCAGCAGCTATTTGCCTTTGAAGAAGTGCTGACAGAATTATATGAGGATGTCAATCCGGGCATTGTTGCTATCTATGTCATGACCGATGTCACTGCAGGCAGTGGCTCAGGCTTTGTGATCGACAAGCAAGGCCACATTGACACAAACCTGCATGTCGTTCGTGACGCAGTCGAGATACAGGTCTCCTTCCCATCCGGGATTAAAACCCGCGCAGAAATAATCGGAGAGGACAGCGATTCCGATCTTGCCATCATAAAGGTCGATCTCCCCCAAGAAGACTTATATCCCCTCACCCTCGGCGATTCAGACTACCTAAAGGTCGGTCAGTTCGTTGCCGCGATCGGCAACCCCTTCGGATATAACGGCTCAATGACTGTCGGCATCATCTCCAGCATCGGCCGCACCCTCGATTCATTGAGCATCTCATCCTCTGGAACTCCATACACTGCCGGAGATATCATTCAGACAGATGCCGCCATCAATCCGGGCAACTCTGGTGGACCTCTTTTCAACATGCAGGGAGAAGTGATCGGGGTCAACCGCGCAATTGAAACTATAAATGTCAGCGTAGATTCTGAGCCCTTGAATTCCGGTATCGGTTTTGCGGTCTCAGTCAACATCCTCAAGCGCGTCGCCCCTGCACTAATCGAAGAAGGCCATTTCCCCTACCCCTACATTGGTGTAGCTGGCTATCCCGAGCTTATCCTTTCAGAGATGGAAAGATTGGGCTTCGACCGCGCAAGAGGCGTACTGCTCACTGATGTGGTTGAAGATGGCCCTGCAGATAATGCCGGCCTGGAAGTTGGCGATGTGATCCTGTCTATAGATGGCCAGGAACTTCTCAATTTCGGAGACATGGTCGGGCTGCTCTTCAATAAATACAGCCCCGGCGATCTACTCTCCCTTGAAGTTCACCGGGACGGCGAGACCATCACCCTCGAATTGGAACTGGGCGAAAGACCTCAGTAAAACCTGAAATTCCTATCTTCTATTTTTTAATGACAGGTACTGCAGTTCCTGCCAGATCACTGATCACATTAACTAAATCACTATCAGCGGGGACTATGATCTTAGTATTATCCTTTAAGGCTTCAGCGACTGTCTCCAGTTTTTTAAGCAGCTGTGCATTGCCGATAAAATATTCTTCAGCGGCGACATTAACAATCCTGATGGCATCTCCATCAGCATCTGCTTTTAATCGAATCGCCGCCGCGATTCCTTCTGCTTTTTTAATTTCAGCTCGCCTTTCTCCATCAGCTTTGGTTTCAATCGCTGTTGCTAGGT
>JAUWSD010000113.1 GCA_030610225.1 Chloroflexota bacterium | reverse complement strand
GCACATGAAATTCATGAGTGAGGTATATGTGTTGAGAAAAGACGAAGGTGGACGACACAATGCCTTCTTCACAGGTTACCGCCCGCAGTTCTACATTCGAACATTGGACGTTACCGGCCAGATCACATTGCCAGATGGCGTTGAGATGGTCATGCCTGGAGACAGCGTGAATCTGATGGTTGAGCTGATCACCCCGGTTGCACTTGAGCAGGGCTCCAACTTCGCTATTCGTGAAGGCGGCCTGACAGTTGGTGCTGGCGTTATCACTGAGATCCTGGACTAAGTTAGATATAATAAATGGTGGCCTCTTCATTACGGAGAGGCCGCAAGAAATATTTTTGGAAGAAGGTTTTTAAAATGTCTGGAAAAAGAGGAAACCGCCCAGTAGTTACATTGGCGTGCACAGAGTGTAAAGAAAGAAATTACACAACTGAGAAGAATCGCCGTAATGATCCTGGCCGCGTAGAATTTAAGAAATATTGCCCTCGCTGCAGAACACATCAGCTGCATAGAGAAACACGCTAGAATATATCTGGCTGGTTTCCTTTGCACTGATTGATTTAGGCGAGTAGCTCAATTAGGCAGAGCATCGGTCTCCAAAACCGAGGGCTGCGGGTTCGATTCCTGCCTCGCCTGCTAAGATTGGACAAGCGCCGCAGAAAGCGGCGTCTTGGTCATAATAAGGAACAAGGAGTATTTTGTGGCTAAAAACAAGCTTGTAAAGAAAAAGAAAACCAATCGAATAACACGTTTCTTTAAAGAAACCTCTGGTGAACTCCGTAAGGTAAGCTGGCCAAGCAGAAAAGAGGCCTGGAGTTTAACCAAAGTTGTTATTGTTGTAATGGTTGTAATGGCCATTTTGTTATACGGCTTGGATCTTGTTTTCTTCAGATTCTTTGATTTCATATTCAATCTGTAAATAATAATTTCGGTGAGATCATCACCGGTAAGGCGTAAAAGATGTATTTTATAGATGAACAACCAATAGAGCTTCCAGAAGAGGAACTCAGCGAAGAAACCGCAGCCGAAGTACCAGCTGTGGAAGAAGACGCGCCTCAAATGGTTGAAGAAACAGAAGATGTGGTGATCGAACCAGCATCAGAAGAGCTGCCTGAAGAGGCCGGTGATGAAACCTCAGCTCCGGATTCCGAATTTGGCGTAACAGATGATGAGGAAGATGAAGAGGATGATGGCCGGCTTTGGTATGTAATTCACTGTTATTCAGGTTATGAGAACAAAGTTCGGCATAATTTGGAACAGCGAATTGAATCCATGAACATGAAAGATCATATCTTTGATGTTGTTGTGCCAATCGAAGAGGAAATTGAAGTAAAAGATGGTAAACGCAAGACAGTCGAGCGTCGCGTATTTCCTGGATACATCCTCGTAAATATGATCATGTCGGAAGAATCCTGGTACGTTGTCAGAAACACACCTGGTGTGACCAGCTTTGTCGGAATGGGTAATGAGCCGATCCCACTTCGCAAAGAGGAAGTAGACAAGATCATCAAGCGCATGGAAGCTGATGCACCAAGAGTACGCCTGACATTCCGCAAGGGAGAACGGGTCCGCATTACAGATGGCCCATTCAATGAGTTTAGAGGCACGGTAGATGAGATCGATATGGATCGAGCTAAAGTGCGAGTAATGGTTAACTTCTTCGGCCGAAATACACCGGTCGAGTTGGATTTTTTACAAGTAGAAAAAGCCTAGGAAATAGGTACGTGGGAGGGTGAAAGCCCGCCAGCGGATTGCCAAATCCGCACACCACAAAAGGAGAAATAATGGCAAAAAAGATAAAAGCAATAATCAAACTTGAGATCCAAGCTGGAAAAGCAAATCCTGCACCACCGATCGGCGCAGCTTTGGCAACACACGGTATTAACATTATGCAGTTCACAAAAGAATATAATGCCCGAACAGCTCACCGTATGGGTGAGGTAATTCCTGCCGAGATCACAGTTTTTCATGACAGCTCATTCAAATTCATTTTGAAGAGCCCCCCAGCAGCATTCTTACTGAGAAAAGCTGCAGGGATCGAAAAAGGTTCAGGCGAACCCAATCGCGAAAAAGTTGGTTCTGTAACACGAGCCCAACTGCAAGAGATCGCAGAAACCAAAATGCCAGATCTAAATGCAATTGACATTGAAGGTGCTATGCGCCAGATCGAAGGTACAGCCCGTAATATGGGAATCGAGATCAAGGGATAGAATGTAATCAAGTGGGAGGGTGAAAGCCCGAAAAACGAATGCAAAAATTCGTCCACCACGAAGGAGAAATCATGGCAAAACGAGGAAAAAATTACAGGTCTGCATTAGAAAAGCTTGACCCAGAAAAGAATTACAGCCCAAGAGAGGCTGTTGAATTGGCAAAGGAAACATCATTCACCAAGTTTGACGCTACCGTCGAAGTCCACGTTTGTTTGGGCGTTGACCCCCGTCACGCAGACCAGCAGGTTCGCGACACTGTTGTGCTCCCCCACGGGATCGGAAAGACAGTGCGTGTGCTTGTATTTGCTCAGGGTGACGGCGCCAGGATCGCACGTGAAGCAGGTGCAGATACGATCGCGGATGATGATGAAATTATCAAGAAGATCCAGGATGGTTGGACAGATTTTGATATCGCGATCTCAACCCCTGATATGATGTCAAAAGCCGGACGTTTGGGTCGAGTGCTGGGACCTCGAGGTCTGATGCCAAACCCGAAAGCTGGCACCGTCGTTCAGGAAGATGATCTTCCCAGAGCAATTAATGAAGTAAAAACCGGACGCGTGGAATTCCGTGTTGATAAAACTGCAAATCTGCATATGTCAATTGGAAAGGTTTCTTTCACAGCAGACCAGCTGTTTGAGAATCTGGCAGTATTGATGCAGGCAGTTAAAAGGGCCCGTCCCGCAGCTTCAAAGGGTACTTATATCAAGAAAGTTACCCTGACAACAACCATGGGACCAGGCATCAGAGTTGATTCCAACCTGGTGCAAACTATTGAATTAAACGAATAAGCAAGTTATAATTTCCTTCGGTCTGGAGACAGATCGGAGGTTTTATTAATGCCTTTACCAAAGACAGCAGGTGCCGAGAAATTGGCTTAATTCCCTGCCGAGGTGAGGAACTTACAAAGAAAATATCGTGGACAAGTGCCGCGATTTACCAAGTAAGTCTTTGCCAAGGTTTTTGAAGGCAAAGACTTTATTTTTTTGAAAGGAGGTAAAATCATTGGCACTTTCTAAAGAACGTAAAAACGAAGTTCTGGAAGAATATAAGGATTGGCTGAAAGAAAGTCAAGCAGTCATCTTGACAGAATATACCGGTTTAAGCATGCCCGATATGGACAAGCTTCGCAAGGATATCCGTGAAATTGGTGGATCATTCCATGTTATCAAGAACAGCCTAGGAAAATTGGCTTTCGATGATGCAAAATTGGAAACACCGACTGAATATTTCATCGGCTCAACCGCAATCGGATTCACAAAAGATGACCCAGCCAGCCTGGCAAAAGCGATCAAAGATTTCGGGAAAAACAATGAAGCCATCAAGATCAAAGGTGGTTTTATGGGCACCCAGATCATGGATGCAGCAGAAATCAATGTATTAGCTGACCTGCCACCGCTTCCAGTAGTCCGCGGACAACTTTTGGGCGTTATCAGTGCACCAGCTTCAAAATTGGTCCGTACATTGAACGAGCCTGGGCGATCACTTGCTCAATTGTTCAAAGCAAAAGCAGATGCTGTTCCAGCATAAGTTGACAGCAAAAACAAATATTAAATAAAAAATTAGCTCCAAGGAGATTAGTAATGTCAGATTTAGCAAAGTTAGTAGAAGAACTCGGTAAATTATCAGTAGTAGAAGCTGCTGAGTTAGTAAAAATGTTGGAAGAAGAATGGGGCGTTTCAGCCGCCGCACCAGTTGCAGTAGCCGCCGCAGGCGCAGCAGCAGGTGAACCAGTTGAAGAGAAAACAGAATTTGATGTTGTGATCAAGGAAACAGGTCCAAAGAAGATCGAGGTCATTAAAGTTATCCGACAGCTCACAAGCCTTGGCTTGAAAGAAGCCAAAGAAATGGCAGAAACAGCTGGCGCAAAAGTCGTAGAACAGACTGGCAAAGACGCAGCAGAAGAAGCAAAGAAGAAACTTGAAGAAGCTGGCGCAGTCGTCGAACTTGCATAAAGCAATAATTTACAGAATTGAAAGGGAAGCCGCTATGATTAGCGGCTTCTTTTTTATTTGGTAATATTCATAGTGCCTTAGGAAGGTTTTTTTTATGAGCATTCGAATATTAATTATTGAAGACGACGACTTGATCCTTGCATCCCTCGAAGAGCTGTTCTGCAACGAGGGATATGAGGTCTATTACACAAAATTTGGTGAATCCGGGCGCAAGATGGTCTTGAAACACAGGCCAGACCTTATAATCCTGGATTGGATGCTGCCTGATACTACTGGGCTGGAAATTTGCAAGATGATCCGCTCGGAGACGGATACTCCAATATTAATGATAACGGGCAGGAAATCAGTTGAGGACCGCGTTTTGGCATTTGATTATGGTGCTGATGATTTCATGGGAAAACCATTCCATTATGGGGAGCTGCTGGCCAGGTCAAAGGCCCTGCTGCGCAGATCAAAATGGGAATATGATAAATTTCTGATGGAAAGCGGTTTAGTGCTGGATTCTGATAGGATAGCTGCCTGGAGAAAAGAAAGACTTATCCAGCTTACGATCCGTGAATATAAGATTCTTGAGCTGTTCGTGGAGAATCCAAAACGGGTGATCACAAAAGATGAGATCCTTGAGATCAACTGGGGCGATAGCGCATATGAGGATGAGAATGTGGTCGATGCTTATGTGCATTATTTGCAAAATAAGCTGGAAAAAAGCGGGGAATCAAGAATTATTCATAAAGTCCAGGATATCGGTTACATAATGAAATAATTATCGATGGTTAGTTTGATATTATTACAGCGGTGAGAACCGCTGTTTTTTTATTTCATTTATTTCGTTTGAATTAATTTGCTATAATTGGGCTTGTATCATTTCGAGCAAAATGAATAG
>JAUWSD010000109.1 GCA_030610225.1 Chloroflexota bacterium | reverse complement strand
GAAAAGCGCTTTGAATTTGATGGTGTCAGCAATTTACAGAAGCTAAATGGCACTATAGACTTCTTCTTCAAAGGTGATATTAACCGAATTACAAAGATCATTAGCGAGAAGCCGGTGACCGATGTGCTGATTGAAGAGCCAACGCTTGAAGAGATCTTCATGCATTACTACATATAGGCATAAATATGAATATATATAAGCATGAATTCAAAATGAATTTAAAGTCAGCGTTAACCTGGTCTTTCTGGGTTGTTGTTTTGATCTTTGTATTTCTATCGATTTTTTCCAGCATGGATGGCGGGATGGATGCTTTTAATAGCATTTTGAAAAATTACCCCCCAGAACTGAGAGCCGCATTTGGGATGGATGGAATAGATATGTCGTCTCTGTTGGGATTTTTTAGCTTCGCGATAATGTTTTGTGAGATCATTGTCTCGATACAGGCAGCCAATTATGGCTTCTCACTTGTATCTGTTGAAGAACGGGATCTGACAGCTGACTTTCTGCTGGCGAAACCGGTGGGAAGGACAAAGATTCTGACAGCCAAATTCCTGGCCGCGATCTCCAGCCTGGCAATAACCAACGCCGTAGTATGGATAGCTAGTTTTGTTTTCCTGAATGTCTATAAAGCTGGCCAATCTTACGATCGCAGAACATTGATCCTGTTACTCCTGACGATCACATTTTTGCAACTGTTCTTCCTTTCGGTTGGAGCGCTTGTTTCGTTATGTGTGAAAAAGATCAGAAGCGTAACGCCTTATTCAATGGGGATCGTTTTTGGATTGTATATCCTGAACGCTTTTGGTGGAACAATGGAAGACGACATGTTTTCATATCTTACACCCTTCAAACATTTCGAGGCTAATCAGATCATCAAGAATGGATCATTTAATACGAATCTGGTAATGATCAGCGTGGTGGTGATAATTCTATCCTTCGTTGGCAGTTATGTGCTTTATCAACGACGCGATATCCATTCGGTATAAGGAGAAGAGATGAATATATTTCTAAGGGAATTAAAAGCCAATTTCAAATCTCTGCTCATCTGGAGCGCCTTTATCGTATTCTTCATTTATATGGGTATGGCGAAGTTTTCTGCTTTTGCAGCAGATGAGGAAATGCTGAAGATTCTGGATAGTTTCCCCCAGGCTTTAATGGATGCCTTTCAGATGAATGCCTTTAATTTAACCACAGTGAGCGGTTTCTTTGGGGTGATGTTCACTTATTTTGCATTGATCGCCGCAATATTTGCAGCCATGCTGGGCAGCGATATTATTTCAAAAGAAGAGCGGGATAAAACAGTGGAATTTTCATTGACATTGCCGGTTTCTCGGGCAAAATTGATCACAGGCAAGATCCTGGCGGCATTTGTAAATTGCGTGCTGTTCGTATTGGTGATCTGGGGCGGCAATCTGTTGTTATCACAAAGCTATGAGCCTGAAGCTTCATTCTATGAATTCCTAAAATTGAGCATAGTTGCTTTGTTCTTTATTGAGATGATATTCCTGGCAATCGGTGTTTTGCTGGGGAGTGCTATGAAGCAATATAAACGGGCAAGTTCTGTAGCGGTATCACTGCTGCTTGGCACATACTTTCTTTCAATAATCTCAGATCTCAGTGAAAACTTGGAATTCCTGAAATATTTTTCACCCTTCAAGTATTTCAACCCTGTAAAGATATTGAATGAATCAAAATTTGAACCTGTCTATTTATGGATCTCTCTAGGCATCGTGGTTGTCAGCATTGTTGGTGCTTATCTGACATATTCAAAGAGGGATCTGTATATCTGATTTTTGTATTATATTAGAATATATAATTAATAAAATATTTAGGAGAGGGTAGCATGTTAAAAGAATTTAAAGACTTTGTGATGCGGGGAAACGTGATCGATATGGCGGTTGGTATTATCATCGGGGCAGCGTTTGGTACGATCATCAAATCTTTGGTGGCTGATGTCATTATGCCGCCGATCGGATTGTTGCTGGGCGGGGTTGATTTTACTAACCTGTTTACTGTGCTGCAACCCGGCACACCGGGTGCTCCGTACGCAACCCTAGTTGATGCGCAGACAGCTGGGGCGGTAACGATTAATTACGGGGTTTTTATCAATTCCCTTGTCAGCTTCCTTATAGTTGGCTTCGCGATGTTCCTTTTGATCAAAGGCATTAATAGTTTAAATAAAAAGGAAGAGCTAGCGGAAGAAGAGCCAACAACAAAAGAGTGTCCTTTCTGCAAGCTGGAAATTGCGATTGAAGCAACCCGCTGTCCACATTGCACCTCAGACCTTAGTAAATAAATTCAAATTTAATTTGTTAGCGTGATTCGAGAATTAAATAAAATGGCAGTGCTTTAAGCACTGCCTCTATTTTATTTTTTATTGTTCGAAACGATTTTCTTGTTTACGGGAAAAGTCCGCGTTGCTCGATTGCATCTGCAATTCTTTTGACTGCCAGAATAAAGGATGCTGAGCGCAGGTCGGTATTCTTTTCCTGGGCCATGTCCCATGCTTCAGCGAATGCCCTTTTCATGATCTCAGTCAGTTTGGAGCGCACATCTTCCAAATTCCAGAAGAAGGACTGCAGATCCTGAACCCATTCGAAATATGAGGTCACAACACCACCGGCGTTTGCCAGAATATCGGGGATCAGGATCACACCTTTATCAACCAGGATCTTATCTGCCTGGTGGGTGACTGGGCCGTTTGCGCCTTCGACGATCAGTTTTGCTTTGATGTCGTTGGCATTCTTTTCAGTGATCTGGTTTTCGATCGCTGCTGGAACAAGAACATCTACATCGAGAGTGAGAAGTTCGCTGTTGGATATCTGCTTGGTTCCCTCGGCGCTATATCCTTCGAGACGATGTCGAGGAGATTCATCTACATGCTTGCAGATGGCATCAAGGTTAAGTCCATTAGGATTATAAAGTCCACCAGTATCATCGCTGACGGCAACTACTTTGCTTTTGAATTCAGCAGACATGATCTTTGCGGCGTGTGAGCCAACATTTCCAAATCCCTGAATGGCGACACTTACTTTGGCAGGGTCTTGTCCAAGGCGTTTGAGGGCTTCAACCATGGTGATAACAACACCGCGACCGGTTGCTTCTGCGCGACCTTCGCTGCCACCAAGACAAATTGGTTTTCCGGTGGTGATAGCGGTTGATGATTCTGACTGAAGAGCTGAAACAGTGTCCATCATCCAAGCCATAGTTTGAGCGTTGGTGTTCATATCTGGGGCGGGGATGTCACGCTGCTTACCAAGGATTGGAAGGATCATGTGGGTATAGCGGCGGGTTAGTCTTTCAAGCTCTACTTTGGTAAGTTCGCTTGGGTCGACGCATACTCCACCTTTTGCTCCGCCAAAAGGAACATTGGCGATGGCACATTTGATGGACATCAACATTGCTAAAGCGCGCACTTCGTCCAGATCAACATCCGGGTGGAAGCGGACACCACCTTTGCATGGACCTCTTGCAGATGAATGCTGCACCCGATACCCAGTAAAGACCTGGATATTTCCGTCAGCCCGGTAGATCGGTACAGAAACCTTCAATTCGCGTTCTGGATGGCGAATGAAAGCCCGTATACCTTCGTTCAGGTCTAATGCATCAAATGCAGCTTCGAGTTTGTTGAGTGCTGTTGCCAGCATTGGATTTTCTGGTAATGAAGCAGTAACTGTGGATTTTTCTGTAGCCATTTATTCACTAACTCCTATTACTTAATTGACTAAAGCCGGCATAGTATATCACCATGACCAGTTATTATCCATGCGAGTATTATAACTGTAAGGTTTGTGAAAACAGGCACAATCTGTGGATTATTTTACTTATATTTACAAGGTTTTTGGGTCCTTTTTAATCTTGAAAAACCAATTGGGGTTTATAAATTGGACGAATAAATTTAATTTGGAGGGCACTTAGCAGGTTACTGATTTCTAGTTTGTGTGGCTTGTTTTTTATATGGCTAACATGTAATATTAAGAAGGCTTTACTTTTCCGGGAGAATGATAAATGACAATCATCAAATTCATTAAGAAATACTACTATTTATTCCTGTTCATGTTTGTGGTTGGGTTTGTATCTACAGGAGCATCACCTTATTTTCATCCAGCACCTCACCGAGATTCAGGGATCTTCCTTTATATAGGTGATCGCATCTTATCAGGTGATGTGCTTTACAGGGACCTGTGGGCACATAGAGGACCAGTGGTATTCCTGATCAATTCCCTTGGATTACTTGTGGCGCCTGGATCAGTATGGGGAGTTTGGATAATAGAAACGGTTATTATATATTTTGCATCTATCTTTAGCTATAAATTCTTTGAAAAATTATATGGTAAGCTGCCAGCCGTTCTTACCACTATATTCTGGTTGTTTTATTTCAACCTGATCCGCAGTTCAAATTTTTCTGAAAATTATTATGTGTTGATACAGTTCGCTTTGTTGTATTTGTTTTTGAAAGCTGAAAGCGCTGAAAGTAAAAAGATGCATTACTTTGGCATTGGGGCAGTCGCAGCTATTGGGTTTTTAACTAGAATGAATATGGTCGGCGTCGCAATTGTGATCATTCTGATCTGGCTTTGGCAGATGGTGGTTAAAAAACAGGGAAAAGAATACTTTCAAAAATTCTTGATCTCAGGTATTGGGGCTTTTACAGTCCTTGGGATCACTTTGATAATTTTGTACAGCAAAGGCGCTTTTTTTGAATTCATTGAACAGGCATTTTTGTTTAATTTCAGCTACTTTGGCGGCAAGACGATCCCCTTCCTGTCTTTGATGGAGCATGCAAACAATACGGTGGAATTTGTGATGCCATTTGCTGTAACTGGCTGGTTGCTCTCAATACTTTGGTTATTTGGAAAATTCAGCGAAAATATAAAAGCAAATAAAATGATATTAGTATTTTCAATCCTGTATTTTCCTCTTGAAATCTATTTCGCAGGATTATCCGGAGAAAAATATACTCATTATTTGATGCCGTTGTTTGCCGCCATTGCGTTATTATCCGGTTTCTTATTTTATTTGATTCAGGAATTTTTACCCAAAACCGATATTTGGAAGTCAAAGTTAAAATTGAATCAGCTGGTCGTTTGCATAGTGCTTTTGGGATTTGTTTTCTTTCCCCGTATTGATCATTACACCTATTCAAAGATCGCAGCT
>JAUWSD010000179.1 GCA_030610225.1 Chloroflexota bacterium | reverse complement strand
TTGCCAGCTCGCATGATTCTCTATTGGATATCAATACTCTTTCAGAAATTGGAAGTCGAAACGGATTTGATAAAGTGTTCGGCCAGGAAAATCTGGAGCGAATTCAAAGCTGGGTTCCCTTCCCTGTCTCGATCGAGGATGTCAATGATTTCGTTCACAATCTGATCCTCCATCCCACATCTATTGCTACAACCCCAAATGGATCAATTTTAGAAAATTCAGTTCATCGCGAAATCTTAAATCATGCGATCACATCTGTAGGCAGAAAATTCAATAAACAGTTCGGGGAGATTTCTCCTGGATATTTACCATTATTTGATCTAATGATCATGAGCGGCAGCCCTCTCAGCGAGTTAAAAAGCCTTTCAACCAGCTTGCTGACCATTCTTGACGCTGTCCAACCCACAGGATTTCAGCAGATCATTCTCGACAAGAACAACCTCATGTCCCTTCTAGGCTCAGCCATGCATATCAACCCAGACATGGTCGCTCAAATGATCCTTGATCCAAACGCCTTTTCCAATCTCGGGTTCGTTGTTTCACCAGTTTCAAATTCCAGGATCGGCACAGAGGTTCTCAGGGTCCGCATAGCTTATGAAACCGGACATGAAAATACGATCGTCTTCAAAAAAGGAAACATCTATAAGATCCCGCTCCCATCCAGACAGAAAGCAAAGATCCTCTTGGAACCACTCAACCGCGCAGACCTGGGTCGTGGTCCCGGCGTGATATTACCGTCAAAGATGGTTGTTGGCGGCCCATTTGGCATCGTCGTGGATGCTCGCGGCCGCCCAATTACACTTCCCAAAAGAGACGTAGAGCGCTACGCCACCTTGCTGGGATGGAATAATAACCTGTCCTAGAATAGAGCTATTGGCACGAATATTGCACCATTAAAGGAAATATATGGTCTTTAATTATACGCAAAATCACGCATTCACCACTGTCTTCAGAACCAGGATGCTTCCCACCTGGGGGAAAGTTCTTGTCAGGGCTGGGCAGGAGGTCAAAGCTGATGATGTAATCGCCATCGCGAACACATCACCTCAACACTTCATGGTCAATGTTGCCCGGGGTTTGGGTCTGACCGTTGGTGAATGTAAAAAGTGTATAAAGCGGCAGGTTGGCGATTCAATAAAAAAGGGTAGTATCATTGCTGAGCGTGGCAACTCAAGTCGAGTGGTCCGCGCCCCCGATGATGGAACCATTCTCTCAATTGAGAAAGGTATCGTACTTTTACAATCTAATAAGAATACATATGAGTTGAAAGCCGGTTTTCCTGGTTTTGTCGATAGAGTTTTAGCCGAGCAGGGAGTCACCATCGAATCAACAGGAGCATATGTTCAGGGTATTTGGGGAAACGGGAAACAAGGCAGTGGATCCCTAACTTCCTTCACATCCTCCCCCCATGAAGCCCTCACACGCAAGAACATGAGAAGCAAAGGCGGCACTATTATTTCCTTTGCAGCTTATTGTGATAATCCCAATGTATTTGATCATGGAGCAGATAAAGGATGGAAAGGGATGATCTTTGGAAGCCTGCCTTCTAAATTCATTCCCCATATCAGCGATCTCCCCTTTCCAGTGCTTATCACAGAAGGTTTTGGAACAGGGCCCATCAACTCATATACATACGAACTCCTGAATTCACACCTCGGTAGAGAAACAAGCATCAATGCCATCACACGTATGCCTGACAGCAAGGAAAGGCCGGAACTCCTCATTCCCGCGGCCAGCGATGCATTAAGACCCGATCAATATGATATAGGATCAGATCTGGAAATTGGAACTCGGGTTAAAATAATAAGAGGTAAATATTTGGGAACCGCATGTGAGATTGCTGAAAAATATGTCGGAGAAATGACCATTTTTCCAAATGGTACCAGGAGTAAATCAGTTGTAGTAAATTTGCCAAATTCTGAAAGAAAGGTTTTTCCACTGGCAAATATTGATGTTTTCATGTAATAATTTATATATTAGAAGGAGAGATAATTATGTATGACGATTTTGAAGATTTGGATATATTAGATGATGATGAGGATGAACTGCAGGAAGATAAACCTCGCAGCCGAGCCTTTACTGTCATAGCTGGTGTTTTGGGTGTTCTGATCGTGTTTGCGATCATTACTGTAGCTGCATACCTGCTTTTCTCAAAACCGGATGATGGAAACAATATTGCTGACGTTAATCCAATAGTTGCCCAAACTGAAACCGCTCAGGCACAGCAGAAATTCATCGGCGAATCATTAACGCAGACAGCTGTTGCCCTTGGTGATCAAGAAGAAGCCACCGAATCGCCGCCAACCGCAACTGCAACTCAAGATATAAGCCCAACCAGTGACACAGCAGCAACTATTCAGGCCGCATATACTCAGGCCGTTGCACTGCAAACAGAGCAAGCTGGTTCTGCTACTGATTCGGATGAGCTCCCCGACACAGGTTTGATCGATGATCTTGGCATTCCAGGTATCATAGCCTTCTCTACCCTACTCTTCCTGGTAATAATCGTAGTCAGACGAGTACGAACAAGTAATTCGTAAACCTGTCCATCTCTCCATCCCCCTAATAAAAGCAGGGCGGTTTCAGACCGCCCTGTTTATATTTAATGAACGGTTAAATTTTTGGATCTCCAAACACTCCCGGACTGTTCTTTTCAAATTTTGATGTTTTCAGGACAGCGTCCAGATTAATAGGGCCATAAATATGCGGGAATTCCTGTCCATCTGCCTCTTCATAAATTATTTCCGGAATTATCTTTTCAACTTCGATATACAAAAGCACCAGATCAGGCACATCTTTATAAAATAAATTTGCTACACCTGCTACCTGGTGTTTCTCCGAGCAGTGGATGAACCCTTCAGTGCTTAATGAGCCAGCTCTGTATTCATCCGCCTTCTGCGCTTATTCCCACTCCAAGGATGTGCATATATGAAATATCACCTTCTCAGCCATTAAGAATCTCCACCACCCTGCCTAAAATCTCTCCCGCCGTGGCATCTTTGCTCATCTTTTTAAGTTCTTCTTTTTTACAATCTTTGATGATTAGCGTGATTTTATTTGTATCCACTCCAAAACCCGCATCTTTTGCAGAAATGTCATTCGCAGCGATCAGATCAAGCTTTTTCTGTTCCAGTTTCCTGGATGCATTCTTGATCAGGTCTTCGCTCTCAGCGGCAAAGCCCACCACCACTTTCG
>JAUWSD010000161.1 GCA_030610225.1 Chloroflexota bacterium | reverse complement strand
AGATTTTGGATCAGATGGAAGATCTCCCTCAATTTTCCATTTTGATATGGAGAAGATCAACTTTCCAACCATCTGTCTTACTGTTCCAACAGGTTTTGCACCTAAATGTTCTTTTCTCATTTCTTTTTCCAAACAGAAGTTATTTTTCAGCCCATGTATTTTATCAAAAAAAGACCGGTTTATAAACCGGTCTTTTAGTAAGATTTTGGAAAGTCACTCAGCTTTCTTTTTGTTTTTCTTCTTTGCTCTTCGGACGATCAGCCAGATCACAATGCCGATCAAGATTAGCCAGGGCAATGTTGCTATCACGAAAACGATCAGCCAGTCTGCAAAGCTTTGCAGTGAGTGCAGCAGTGATTCAAATGCATAGCGAATTGTTTCCAGTGGAGCCCATTTAGTTTCAATTGGTTGGGAAAGAATGTATGGTTCCAGATAGATGCTGATGCGGGAAAGATCGGATGATGCACTCAGGTACTTCATGCTGCCTTTGATCGATTCGATCTCGGACTCACGGTAAGTAAGCTGTTGTTCTGCAGCCAAGAGGTCTTCAGTGTTGTCAGCATTCGCCATGATGTCTAACAAACGCAGTCTTGCTGCTTCAAGGGATTCAAGGCGATTTTCGAGATCGTTATATCGTTCTGAAACATCGTCTGACCAGGTGTTCAATGTCACATTCCCGACTGCCAGATCTGATAATTCGTCCATCACAAATTCGAACTGGTCAACGGGGATCCTGATGGTCATATTTATGTTTGGTTCCGAATCTTCGTAATAAGCATACTCATTACTGGATACGATATATGCGCCTTGATCAGCGAAAGAGGCTACCAGGGCTTCGATGGCGTCACGGGAGCTTCTGGTTGATTCAACGGGCAAGGTGATATTGCCTTCACGGATGATCATGCGTTCATCATAAGATGTATCCGTGATCTCGCCATTGAAAGCCTGGGGTTCAGGGGACCTGGATTCATCCATCACATCAAATCCTTTTTCCATTTCTTCAGCTACAGCATCGTTGAAACCCATTCCGACGCTGTCCATTCCTGGCTCATAGTAATAGTTATCATCGGTGGCATAATCTGCACTCATCCCACCGAAGTAAAAGCTGGTGAAAAGGATATATAGGAAAGCAAGAATGATGATGGCACCAAGCCCGCCCCCAAATACCCACCAGAATGTTTTGCGTTTCACGGTCCAGCGATCAAAAAAAGTATATTCAGACATATTATTCTCCTAGTTTCTATTTTAATATTAGCATAGTAGATGTTATTCGACTATTACCCTTATAACGCAAACTATTTGAATTTGGTTCCAAGAATTCATTAATCCCCGGATAAATTCGAACCCCGGTAATGCTGATCATATCTGTTCTTGAGAGGACCGGTATCGATCAGGCTTCTTTCAAGGGCGCGTTTACCGATGAATGTCGCTGGTTGGTATTTATCCGGTCTGAGGGCAGACAGCAGATCATAGGCCAGGTCTGACACCCAGCCATTTGCGATCAGGGCGATCCTGTAGAGGGTATAGACGCGGGGGATATGCAAGCGGTCTTCCCAGTTTTTGAGGGTCTGGTATGAGATGGCATTATGTTTCCCGCGTATTTCTTGATTAATGTGCGCGGCAAGCTGCCTGAAGGACAGGTTATGGTAGGTGGAGCTGTGAACCTGCCGATAGGCAAATATAATATCGGACACAGCCCTGCGGGTGGTGATACCCTGGTCGTAAATTCTTTTGATCATTGCTCTCCAGTTAGTGTCGAATCTGGTCTATTGACAAATAAAAGAACATCCGTTCTATTATATTCTGAATGATCATATTTTTCAAGAGGGGTATTAAAGAAAAACCGTCCACTGTGAGGAGGTTCAGCGGACGGTTCAGCACAAGGAGGAGATGTGCACTAAGAAGTAATTAATTGACTATGTGCCAGTAATTCTTCTTACTTCTAAATTATACACATAAATCAGACAAAGTCAATCTAAAATGTAGTATTTAGTAGATTTTTACTAAATTAGTGCATCATCCTCGTAATTTTCACGCTCGTCAATTGTATTAATCGTCAGTTTTCCAGAGCTGATGTCGAAAGTGATCACCAGGTTCTGGCCTGAGGGATCGTATGCTTCATTTTCCCAGACGCCATCCTCGCCAACGGTCTTAACGCTGCCGGATACCTGTTCAAAGTTATCCGGGTAGCTGACTGAGCCTGAACTGATCTCACCCTCGATCTGCACGCCAAGCCCGGCAGGGATGTTCAGCGTGATACTGCCAGAGCTGATATCCAGATCGATGTTTCCAGATAAATATTCAACAAGATCGAGTGTCATGCTCCCGGAACTTATCTCTGCATCAAAGATAAGGTTCATGTCAGTGCTGAAATCGACGAACATGTTTCCACTGCTGATGTCCAGGTTTATCGGGTAGCTGCCAGCAGGCAATGCTACATCTATATTCCCAGAACTTAGTTCTACATCAAGGATAAGCAGTTCAAATTCTTCAAGCAAAAGGTCAATATTACCTGAACTATGGTCGATGAAAATTTCAGCTGGGAGAGATGGATCGAGAGCTACATTCACAAATGATTCTTCCCTGCCAAACCAGTTATTGGGCTGAAACCAAATTTCCTTATCTTTCAGATTGAGTGTAATATCTTTGTGGTCTGACCCGGAAACATCGAAATATGATTTTGACCTGTGCTGCATTTCAATATCCACCAGATCACCTTGGCTGGCATCACCTGTAAGGGTGATATGCCCAACATCGGTGTTGAGGTCGAGCTTATAAGATTCAGCGCTTCCAATTACCTCTGAGTATGATTCCGACTTCATGTTCTTGGGCGTCATAAAAGTGGGCATGTCGATCTGTGGGGCATATATCAGGAAAACAACTATTATTGCCAGAAGCACCACTCCCAGAACCAAACCCAACCATTCAAACTGACGGCGAAACATCAAATTGATCCCGGCCCCGATCAGGAGCAGCGGCCACAGGTTTACTAATTTGTACAGGTTATCCAATTCAACTATGTTAAGATTTGCTAATAGAATTAGCACACCTACACCGATCAGGATCAAGGGCCAAAAGTAATCTCTTTTTCTATGCATAACAATCTCCATTCACAATTCCAAAGCATTGCTTTGTATATATTTAAAAAGTTTACACTTTCTATATTCTTATATACGATGTTTATGGAGAAAGGTTGTTATTCAGGCTTCCAGACAGGTTCTTCTACGGATTTCTTTAGATTCTCATAACGGGAGATAGTGAAGAGCAGGTCTGAAAGACGGTTCATATAAACAAGGACTTCGGGATTTCCATCAATCTCTCGTATCAGCTTAATGTAAATTCTCTCTGCTCGTCTGCAGACTGTCCTGGCTAAATGAATGAAGGCGGCGCCTTTTGCCCCCCCGGGAATTATGAAATTCTTCAGCGCTGGAAGTGATTCATCCAGTTTGTCGATCTGACCCTCAAGCCATGCGACATGCTTCT
>JAUWSD010000207.1 GCA_030610225.1 Chloroflexota bacterium | reverse complement strand
GTCTTTGATCAGCCTGCATTCGGCAGTAGATGGAAGAGAGACCTGCAGAGATGGCTGGGACTTCAGTGAAACAGAATCTCCCATGATAGATTTGCCGTCTCTGGTATTTGCGTTGAAGCGAAAGCCTTTGGTCGGTTTGGGGAGGTCGTATGCCACAAAACAGTGACCATTCCTGATCGCAGAAAGGATGATTTTCTGGTCCTGGTGCGGGTTTCCAGTCAGTTCCTTATCTGTGAGCACATGGGTGTTGACGGCCTGGAAATGCTGGTAATAGGGGAAGAGGAGGCGTTTAATAGGGCCAAGGCTGGCATTAAACTGGTGTGAATCTGAGCCCGCGATGGCAACCACTTTTCTATGCTTGGAGAGCAATCTGTCCCAGATCTTAATTGTTCCTTTGAGAGGGCCGTGGGCGACTTTCTTGAAGTTGAAGGCATAGTATAAGCCGTGTAGATAGCTTGAGAGGAGGCTTTTGAATTCTGACATTGCATTCCAAAGTTCAATGCCTGTGTAGCCTGTTACATCCCAATTCTCCCAGGAGAGGTCTTCTTCACCAAAAGCTTTAGATTCGGGGTCAACGGGATGGGCAAGGAAGGAGAGTCCGCCGCGGTTGTTGACATTGTTGATCAGTGACTGGGTGTCATGCGCAAAGTGGGCCAGTTCTTCTTTAACTCCAAAGACCAGCAGGTGATCCTTTTGGGGGTTTGCTGCCTGGTTGTGGATCTCTTCGCCGATGATGATCAAGACTTTCTTACCGTCATGCTCATAATATTGGTCAAGACCTTTTATATAGATATTATGGTCGGTGAAGATGACAGCGTCTATCCCAGCCTTGATCGCATCTCTTGCGACATAGGCATGGTCCTGGGTGCCGTCAGAATAAACTGTGTGGACGTGAAGGTTAATAATGTATTCGTGCATGTTAGTGGTCCTTTTCCTGCAATATTATAATCTTAAAAGGGGTGGAATTGATTTTCAGGAAAGATCGCGAGGTTTGACAAAACCGCTCTCTGACAGGTATAATCCGCCTGTTTAGAGTTTTTAAATTAAAGGAGCATTTTTAGGTATGGAAACCTTTTTAAACGTAGCTTTGATAGTTGTTTCAGTGACATTAATACTGAGCGTGATCCTGCAGAGCAAAGGCGCAGGATTGGGCGGATTAACCGGTTCCGATATGGGTGGTGTTTTCTCCAGCCGAAGAGGCGTAGAAAAAACATTGTTCAAGGCAACTATTGTCCTTAGTGTGATCTTTTTCGCATTGGCAATCACAATCGGTGTTCTTATTGGTTAATAGCCAATCTTAAAAATAAGTAAAAAAGGGTGACTTAGGATACAAACCATAAAAGCACCTTTTTTTGATTAAACTACCCAATAAAAAATGAAACGAAGAATATATTGGATCGTTGGAATAGTAATAGCAGCTGCAATTGCAGTTGGTCTGTACTTCCTATTATCTGGATCAGATACCCCGCTTGATCTTAGTGGGACAGGTGATGACAAGGATTATATTTATGTGGAAGGACTGGTTGGTAATATCCAGCGCTTGAATCCGCTGCTTGAGCATCTGAATCCTGCTGACAGAGATGTGAACAGGTTGATCTTCAATGGTCTTGTTAAATTCGACCAATGGGGCAACCCGGTTGCGGACCTGGCAGAAGCGTGGAATGTGAATCTAAATGGTGATGTTTTCAATGTCACATTGAAGGAAGGCATCCTCTGGCACGATGGAATGCCCTTCACTACCGAAGATATAGCATTCACAATTGAATTACTGAAGAATGCTGACATCCCAACCCCTGAAGACATTGCAGCACTCTGGGATGAGGTGGAAGTGGTCGTTTATGATGAGCTGAATATGCAGTTCATTCTTCCAGAACCATACATCCCATTTGCAGATTATCTTGCCTTTGGCGTGCTCCCAGCGCATGTGCTGGAGGGGCGTTCAGTGGATGAGATCATCAACGGTGATTTCAATTTCTCCCCGATCGGCACTGGCCCATACAAATTCGCTGACTTGATCACAAGCAGTAATGACATTACCGGGATCAAGCTGAAGCAGAACGAGGAATATTTTGGGGATTCTGGCGCTATCAAATTCATTAATTTCTTGTATTTCGCTGATCATGTTTCAGCGTTTGCAGCATATCAGAATGGGGATATATTGGGAATAAGTTCCATTAGCAGCGAAATCTTTGATGAAACCATAGCCGATCCTGATTTGAACCTTTATTCAGCGATCTGCCCTGAACTTCGCATAGTGGTTTTCAACCTCGACAGAGATTCTGCTCCATATCTGACAGACCCTGTTCTCAGACAGGCGCTCTATTATGGATTGAACAGAGACAATATGATCGGCGAGGTTTTAGGCGGTCAGGCAGTAAAAGCCACCGGGCCAATATCTCCGAATTCGTGGGCATATTACAGCAATGTTGAAAAATATGAGTTCGATCCAATTTCTGCAGCAGATATGCTGG
>JAUWSD010000167.1 GCA_030610225.1 Chloroflexota bacterium | reverse complement strand
GCTTGTTTTGTATGTTTCTGGAATGAGTTGATTCCAAATTCGTACTTCATCAATCCGGCGGGATTAACTATCAAAGCATTTGTACCAGTGCCTTTGTGGTCGGGGGCAATTACTACCACAGGCGGATCAATAGCATGATCGATCATTGTATATATGTCTTCTTTGGTTATCAGCGGAAGATCAGCAGGCAAGATGAATACGCCTTTTGCACCTGAAGATTGTGCAAGCAGAGTTGCTCTTGTCAGGGCGATATTCAGCTCCGGGTTTCCGTCTTCCTGAACTGTACGCGCGCCGTATTCTCTGGCAACGGAGAGTGCTTTGGGATCACGGCTTACAATTAATACATTTGAAAGCTCAGGTATTTCACCAAGGATCTTAACGGTGTTGATAAGCATATTGATATTTAATTCTGTTCTTTCTTCTTCTGTTAATACTTCTTTTAATCTGGATTTGCCCCTGCGAAGTGGCTTGACCGGTACTAATGCCCAAAGGGTCATATTTGTTTCCTTTCTAATTTCAACAGGATTTTACTCTGTTTAATGCATGCTGCAAAATTCAATAATCTTTCTGGCAAGATCAATGCGATCCTGCCTGTTTTTCATAATTGTGTTTGTGACAAGGACAGGAGTTGTTATTTTCTCTGCTAAATTTGCATCCAGGTCATCAATCACAAAGGTGTCCAGTATATCACTATAATGATCAAAAACTGATAGCGCAGAGGGTTCGACACCCAGGTCCTGATACATTTTTGCAGCAGGGCCTTTGATGGTTTTCCCCTGGATGATCGGAGAGACAGCAATCACAAATTTGTTTTCAAGTGATCGGCGAACTCCTTTTAATTTCAGGATCGGGTCAATGCTTACCCATGGATTAGAAGGACAAAATACGATCAAGTCAGCATCCTTGATAGCCTCTAAAACTCCAGGCGCAGGTACAGCTTTTTCAATCCCATCAAATTCAAATCCTGTCACATCAGGCTCACAGCGTCTTGCGACGAAATATTCCTGAAATGCTAATGATCCCTCGTCTGAATTCACGATCGTTCGCACAGGATCATCACTCATCGGAAGCACTCTTGGGCCAATGAGCCATGACTTACAAAATTGCTTAGTCACTTCACTTAATCTTTGCCCGGCTTTCATCATCCTGGTTCTCTCTATGTGAGTGGCCAGGTCTTTATCCCCGATCTGGAACCAGGTTGGACCGCCCAGAGCTGTCAAATTTTCAAGAAAATTCCAGGTTTCATTTTCCCGCCCCCAACCCTTAACAGGGTCAACGAGGTTAGCTAGGGTATAACAAACTGTATCAAGATCAGGACTTATATATAAACCTAAATGTTCGAAATCGTCCCCCGTATTAACAACTATTGTAAGGTCGGAAGATGGAAGAAGATTAGCTAATCCATCTGCCAGCTTTGCACCACCAACACCTCCGGCTAGAGCAACAGTTTTCATCTTCACTATTGTACTATTCAATTGATAAATCAGGAATTTTATTCCTCTATCAGTGATTCTGCACCGGGTAATATTCCTACAAGTTCCTCAGGGTTATGAATTATTGCAGGGATATGCTTGGAACAAACATAATATTTATTTCCCTTGAATTTAAATTTGAAGAGCGGGGCTTCTTCGCTGGTGTTTTCGCATGCGATGCGGGATTTTATCTTATTGTTCATAATCTCTCCTATGATGAAATTATACAAATATGGTAAATATTGTATTGTATTTCCAAAGGAGTATAATAGCATTGTTCATGGAAAAACTGAAGGACACAAAAATGCAAACAAAAAACATCGTGGAATTTCATAGCACAAAATGGCGATTGATAAAAACTGAAGCTGCATCCGGCAGCTGGAATATGGCTGTAGATGAAGCGATTTTAAGCGCAATCGGTCGTGGTGAGGTTCTGCCGACTTTGCGCCTTTATTCATGGACACCAGCCTGCATTTCTCTTGGTTACGCACAACCTGTGTCTGATGTTGACAAGCAGAAATTGGAGGAAAAGGGCTGGGAGATCGTTCGGCGCATTACGGGCGGCAGGGCGATCCTGCACACTGACGAGATGACATATTCAGTTTGTGGGCCGGAGGATGAGCCAAGGTTGGTCGGAGGGATACTGCCCAGCTACCAAAATCTTTCCAGCGCGATCCTGCAGGCTTTGATCTCACTGAATCTGCCTGTCACTGCTGCATCTCAAAAAGATAAAGAAGAAAATGAGATTAAAAACCCGATCTGCTTTGAAGTCAAGTCCAACTATGAGATCTCGGTGGATGGGAAAAAGATGGTGGGGAGCGCGCAGGCCCGTAGGAAAGAAGGCGTTTTGCAGCACGGCACACTACCTCTGCATGGTGATCTGACCAGGATCATTGAGGTCTTAACTAAAATTGATCCTAAACAGAAGCCGGAATTCAGAGAGAGAATGCTTCAAAAAGCAGCCACAGTAGAAATGGTGTTAGGCAGTAAGATCACATGGGAGCAAGCTGCAGATGCAATAAAGCATGGATTTGAGCAGGAACTTAATATAGAATTTATTGAAGAAGAACTAACTAAAAATGAAATCAATGATGCTGAATTATTGGCAAAAGAAAAATATGGAATGGTCGATTGGACAAAAAAAGAGGTACTATAGTAAATTGTAATACAGACAATTTGCTATAGGCCGTTTTCATCAGGTATTATTAAGAAAAATTGGAGGTTCAGGATGAAAGGTAAAGCAGCATTATATTTACAGGACTCACATGATCTAAGAGATGGTTTGGATTATGTTAAGTATGCGGAAGAAAAGGGATTCTATGCAATCTGGCAGGCGGAATCACGCCTTGTCCGGGATGCGATCGTCCCAATGGCTGCGTACGCTGCAGTAACAGATAACATCAAAATTGGATCTGGTGTGATCAATAACTGGACTCGTAATATTGGTCTTTTGGCGGCCACATTCCTGACATTGGATGACCTCGCCCCTGGCAGGATCATCTGCGGTCTTGGTGCATGGTGGGATCCGCTGGCAGCTAATGTTGGTATCGATCGTAAGAAACCCCTCAAAGCTATGCGTGAGACTATTGAGGTTCTGCGCCGTCTGTTGAATATGGAAACAGTTACATTTGAAGGCGAATTCCACCAGGTGAAGGGAATCGAGCTGGATGTGGTTCACGGCAGAAAAGAACCACGAGATGTGAAGCTTATGATCGGAGCAACAGGCCCTAAGATGATGGAGATGACAGGTGAGATCGCTGACGGTGCGGTCCTAAATTACTGTGTTCCCCCAGAATATAACCATATGGCAATGGAAAGACTGACTATTGGAGCAAAGAAAGCTGGCAGGACGATCGATGATATCGACAGACCGCAGCTGATCGTCTGCTCAGTTGACCATG
>JAUWSD010000056.1 GCA_030610225.1 Chloroflexota bacterium | reverse complement strand
GTCTCCCGCGGTGCATCTGAGAACGGCGGCCATGTCATCGGCGTCACATGCCAGCAGATCGAATCATGGAGACCCGTCTCACCCAATAAATGGGTAGCAGAAGAAATGCGTTTTGAAACCCTGCGGGAAAGGATATTTGCGCTTATAGACAACTGCGATACAGCTGTCGCCCTCCCAGGAGGACCAGGTACGCTGACCGAGATCGGTATGATGTGGAATCAAATGCAGACATCTTCAGTCCCAACCCGCCCTCTCACACTTGTCGGAGAAGGCTGGTATCAAACATTCAATGCCTTCTACGAATATCTCGGCGAATACACTCACCACGACACAAGACATCTGCTTCAATTCGCCCCTGATGTCCATGAAGCCTTCAAATTGATTAACGGGGCTTAACCTTGCCAGCCATCCAATTAGCCCGTCTCAGAAAGCAAGCCGTTGAACTTGCTGTATATTTCACTGAACCAAAAAGATTTGATTTTCATTTCACCCAGTTATTGGATTTCTATTCAAATCGCACTATCAAGCCCGGCAAACCCTCCGGTTCAAAATCCAAAGTAAAAGCTTACAAGGTTCAGGATCCTGTTCTCAGAACTATCTTGGTCGAGATCTCACCATCAGTTGTAAATGATCCTGAAGCCACCCTGCAGCTTGCCAATTTACTTTGGAATGAAATGGTGTTGGAAAAGCGCGTCTTTGCGGTTAGATTGCTGGGTCTCCTGCCTGCACAAGATGCCCCAGCAACATTCGATCTAATAGAAGATTGGACAAAATCCTGCCACGAAGAACTTTTATTGAAAGAGTTTGCCTCACATCCCCTTCTCGCTGTCCATCAGGAAAATTGGCCCCTATATCTGGAATACCTGAACAAATGGCTGGGATCAGAAAACCAGTCCTTAATTCGCCTATCCCTGCTCTCAATCACAGTCATACTCAAAGAAAGAAGCGTCATCGACCTTCCGCCAGTTTTCAAACTACTCTTACCCCACTTTTCTGAGCCGCCGTTCTCATTGCGCTCACTTATGAATCCAATTTTTAAATCACTGGCACGGCAATCTCCAGATGAAATGATGTTCCTGATACGTCAGATATATGCATCTCAGGAGAATAAGAATAAAAATTTCATAAAGCTCATAAAGCAAAATCTCGAGTTCTTCCCTGAAAGATATCAAGAATCGCTCGAATCAATGATTTCCAGGAAATAAAGCCCTAGATCCAAAATAAAGAGCTTCTTGCTCCAATTTCCTCCTTTTGGTATAATTTTGTGTTGACTAGACCAACAAACGGCTGGCGCTGTTTGTATGGAGACCTGTAAAAACAGAAAGGACAGATGTCATGCCATTAAAAAAAGATTTAAAAGAACAAGTGATTTCAGAGTATAACCGTCACGATAAAGATACCGGTTCACCAGAGGTGCAGATCGCCCTTCAAACAAACCGGATTAACCAGTTGACAGAACATTTGAAAATTCACAAGCACGACGAATCAACCCGCAGGGGTCTGCTAAGATTAGTAGGCCGCCGAAGAAGATTATTAAAGTATCTTCAGCGCAAGGATTATCAGGGTTACTTGAGTATCACCGAGAAACTCAATATTCGTCGAAAGTAAAACTTTCAGCAGATGGCCGCAGTTTGGCCATCTGTTGTTTTCAACAATAGTATGCCACCAGTTGGGTATTGGATGTTGGAGACAACCACAATAATAATTTATATGTTGTCGGCAGCCTCCAGTTCCTAACAAGGTGGGATTATTTACGGAGGTAAATAAAAATGAAACCAAATATTAATATCTTTTCCGTCGAGGTCGGCGGAAAAACTCTTACCTTTGAAACAGGTAAGATCGCTCAACAGGCAGGAGGCTCAGTAACACTGAGTTTCGGAGAGTCTTTACTCTTCTGTTCTGCAACAATGAGCAACAGCCCACGCGAAGGGATAAACTTTTTCCCTCTCAGTGTAGACTTTGAAGAAAAACTCTACGCAGGTGGACGCATACCCGGAGGTTTCTTCCGAAGAGAAGGCCGCCCAACCGAAAACGCTATCCTGACAGCCAGGCTGACAGATAGACCCCTGAGACCCCTCTTCCCCAAGGATATGAGGAACGAAGTCCAGGTGATCATCTATGCATTATCTTCAGACGGAGAGAACTTACTGGACGTACACGCGATCAATGTTGCTTCTGCATCAGTTGCGATCTCAAATATCCCATGGAATGGACCAGTTGCAGCAGTCCGCATTGGCCAGATCGATGGTGAATTTGTCGTCAATCCAACTTACGAACAGCTTGAAAAATCAGATCTCGACCTTAGGGTTGCAGGTACAAAAGAAGCCCTCTTGATGGTTGAAGCAGGCGCAAATGAAGTATCAGAAGATGTGGTTGTATCTGCTCTCGAGCTGGCTCACAAAGCCATGCAGCCCATCATTGACACCATCAATGAGATGAGAGAGAAGGTTGGCAAAGAAAAGAGCGAATATCAATCGATCGCTATTGAAAAAGAATTGTACGAGAAAGTTAGCGGACTCTCAAAAGACAAGTTGGTCGAACTCTTCAATGATGGCGGAAACTATAACAAACACGATCGTGATGAAAAACTGAATGAAATTCGTAAAGAAATTTTAGCCGGATTTGACGAAGAAGACGCAGCACTGATCAAAGATGTAAAAGAAGCATTTGACAAAACATTCAAGGAAACAACCCGTGAGTTGATCCTCAACACCAAGAATCGCCCGGACGGAAGAAAAACAACTGAAGTCCGCCCGATCTGGTGTGAAGTCGATTACAGTCCAAGGGCTCACGGTTCAGGTATCTTCACTCGTGGAGAAACCCAGGTGATGACAATTACTACACTTGGAACACCAAGAGATGCCCAGCTTCTGGACAACCTCACTCCAAATGAGAAGAAACGCTACATGCATCATTACAACTTCCCGCCCTTCTCTGTTGGTGAAACCCGCTTCCTCAGGGGAGCATCCCGCCGAGAGATCGGCCACGGTGTCCTTGCAGAAAGAGCACTCCAACCTGTTATTCCGGAAGAAATTGATTTCCCCTACACATTACGTCTCGTCTCAGAATGTATGTCCTCAAATGGATCAACTTCCATGGGCTCAGTCTGTGGCTCAACCCTTTCATTGATGGATGCAGGTGTGCCGATCAAGGCCCCTGTCTCCGGTATTGCAATGGGAATGATCTCAGACGATGACAGCTATGTGATCCTGACAGACATTCAAGGTCTGGAAGATCATATCGGCGATATGGACTTCAAAGTTGCTGGTACCACAAAAGGTATTACAGCCCTGCAGATGGACATCAAACTTTCGGGTTTGACCTCACAGGTCATGTCAGAAGCACTCCAGCAGGCAAAAGAAGGCCGCGCTCACATTCTCGAGCAGATGCTAAGCACCCTTCCTGCACCTCGCCCAGAGATGAAAGAACACACCCCACGCATCACAACAATTAAGATCTCTGTTGAAAAGATCGGTGCTGTGATCGGAAAAGGTGGAGAAACAATCCGCCGTCTGCAGGAAGAAACTGATACCAACATCGATATTCAGGATGATGGCACAGTCTTCATCGCCTCAGCAAACAGCGAGAATGCCAAAGCGGCTCTGAGCCAGATCGAAGCTCTGACAGAAGAAGCCGAACTTGGTCGCATCTACACCGGCAAGGTTGTCCGCGTAACTGACTTCGGCGCATTCATCGAGATCATGCCCGGCACAGACGGAATGGTGCACATCTCCCAACTCGATTCAGAAAGAATTGATAAAGTTGAAGATGTCGCAGTTGTCGGCGAAGAGATTACAGTCATGGTCACAGCAGTCGGACACGACGGCAAGATCAGATTGTCCCTCAAAGCAGTGCTTGAAGGCTGGACAGTTGAAGAAGCTGTTGCACAGGATAACTTCAAGAAGAGAAGTGGTGGAAGAGATAACCGGCGCGGAAATGACCGCAGCAGGAACAAACGCCGCTAGACTTTTCAAATCAATGATTAAAAGAAAAAGCAGCCTGCATGCAGGCTGCTTTTATTTATATCGATCTCAGTGGATGTCACCTTCCACCTCTCCCTCAACTTGAGTGTCCCACGGATAGATCTCGGTCCCTTTTGCCGCTTCCCGAATTTCCGGGTCGTCAGAGTAGAAGCCCTTTTTTTCTTCAGGTAGCAGCGCTGCAATACTGCGCATGATCTCGTGCCCGATCTCATCCAGCTGTTCCCGCCTCTCCCTTCCTTTTCCAGTTGTCTCAAAAGGACCTATTGGCTTTCCGATCACGAATTTTATTTTTGCCCGTTTGAATTTTGCAAGTGTGGGAAACACGTCGTTAAGTCCTACCAATCCGATCGGGATTATCTGCGCCTGGGACTTCACCGCAACATAAGCAGTACCCGGCCGTGCTGGTCTCAACACTTCAGCCCAAGCACCACCTTCAGGGAAAATGGCCAAAACCTTACCCTCTTTTAATACTTTTGCCGCTTCCTTTAAAGCGAATCTGGAACCAGTCCCACGATATACCGGCAAATACCCCCACAACTTGGGTATGAATTCGAGTATCTTTGGCGCATGCGGTGTCACAGCCCCTCCAAGGAATTCAATTGGGAACGGAGCTATTCGCACAAACGCTGCCGGATCAATAAAACTGAAATGATTACCCACCATGATCAACGGCCCATGCTTAGGGAAATTTTCCATCCCTTCGATCTCAAGTTTTGTTATTGCCCCAAAAGCGATCTTTGACAACCACTGCATGAATTTACGCAGCGGTTTGCGTTTAGCTAACTCGTCCTGAGGTATTGATTTAGCAAAATTAGACATATTTATGTCTCTTCAATTCCTGGAACCTGCCCCAGCGCAACTTTTCGTCCTTCTTTCTCATTTACAAAGAACAGCAGGCCAAGACCAACCACTAGGAAAGCGAGCACTGAGAATAAAGCCATCCTGTGCCCCATAGCGATAGGATCAACACCTGCAAGGTTTTTAACCTCATAATACTGAGTGATTTTATGTGCCAGCCAACCAAATAAGAATGGTCCAATAAAGGATGATGTTCGTCCTACCATCCCAAAGAAACCGTAGAACTCAGCGCTCTGCCCAGGAGGAGCAAATGCGCCGATCATCGTGCGGCTCAACGACTGGACACCTGTCAGGGCAAATCCAGCCAAGGCGCCGATCAGGAAGAATCCTGTCAGGGTCTTGTTGAAGAAAATCCAAACTACCGCTAGGATCATCCACAACAATGATTGGATCAAACCTCGCTTGAAGCCATATTTCTCACCTATAACACCATATAACCATGCCCCCAGGACACTGCTCACCATGACAATTATCATGAAGATGATCAATTGCGTTTGTTCCATCCCATAAAGGACTGCCCCCAATATCGCCGCAAAATTTAATGCCGCTAATATTCCATCATTATAGATTAGGAAAGCAACCATAAACTTTATGAATTCTTTATAATTGCGAACTGATGCAAAGGTTTTCTTCAGCCTGCGGAATGCAAGACTGAGATAATTGTCACCCTTTGGTAATGCCTGTGGTTCCTTCTTTTCCTTCACGATCCTGAACAGCGGGATTGTGAAAACAGCGTAGAACACTGCTGTGATAAGGAAAGAAATCCTGATCACCAAATCTCCACCAATAAACTGGATCAATGCCAAAACGATCAAGAGACAGACTATCCCGCCAACTGAACCGATCGCCCAGCCATTGCCAGATACTTTTCCGATCTCATCCTGTGTCGCAATTTCAGGCAGCAGGGAATTATAAAATACTTGGCCGCCGCGGTAGCCTATCTCTGCCAGAATAAAAAAGAGCATCCCAATAAAGACATCACCTGGCTTTACAAAAAACAATAAAGCTGTGAACACTACCGCAGTTGATGTAAAGATCATCAACATCATCTTTTTCTTGCTTGAATAATCTGCGATCGTTCCTAATATCGGTGAAATTACTGCAACGATAAGCATTGCCCAGAAGATCGCCACACCCCACAACCTCGAACCTTCAGACCCGCCAACGACTGCCCCCTGGAAATATGCGGAATAAACCGCTAATAATACCACCGCAGCATAGGCTGAATTTCCAAAATCAAATAAATACCAGGCTCTATGCTCCTTATTAACTTTTCGCTTCACTTTCATGTAATCCTCCAGGAAATTCTGCAATAAATATATTCATACAAATATAAAACACTTAAAATTCAAATCAGTTGTTCATTTCATGGCAAATCAATTTCCCCATCCTGCGTAGGCAAATATGGCATTTCCGGTCCTTCGATCTTCAAATATTCCGATAATGCTGCTTTTAATGCGATCACATCATCCCAGACATATTCAACATCAATGAAACACATTGACTGCTCATGCCCTTTTCCTAGAATTAATACCAGGTCATCATCCTCTGCCAGTTTTAATGCCAGCCTGATCGCTTCCCCCCTGTCCCTTGCCCGGAAATAATTCTCACCCTCAATTGCTCCCATTGATTCAGCTCCAGCAGCCATCTCAGCCAGTATCCCATCAAGCGATTCGGTGCGGGGGTCCTCTGCTGTTAATATGCTTATGTCAGCATGCTCAGCAGATACTTCAGCCATCAATCTGCGCTTTTCCTGGTCTCGCAATCCTGCAGAACCAAATACAGCAATCACCCTTCCTGAGCTAATTTCTCTCCCAGCTTTTAAGACTGATTTTAATGCGTTTGGCGTATGCGCAAAATCTACAATAGTAGTGAATGTCTGTCCAAGGTTTATCCTCTCCATTCTTCCAGGAATACCTCTCAAGCTCTCGATCCCCTTAGCTGCATCATCAGGAGAGATCCCCAATCCATACACGGTTGCACCAACTGCCGCAAGGATATTGGACACATTGTAGTTTCCTATCAATGTTGTTCTCACAAAAATATCAAGATCAGATCCACATATCTCAAAGCTGAGCCTGTCAGCGCTGTTAATTATATTCCTGGCGCTCAGTTCAGCACCTTCTCCCATCCCATACCCAATGCTATTCACATTCCCGATCTCATTCAGGAACTGATAACTGTCATCGTCAAAATTCAATACAGCAAAAGGATCAACACTCACCTTCTTATCTTTTACAATCCCCAGGCCAGCAAACAACTGCGCCTTAGCCTCCCTGTATGCTTCAAATGAGCCGTGGAAATCCAAATGCTCATGAGTTATATTGGTCACAACCCCGATGTCAAAATCAGCCCCGATCACTCTTTTCGAACCCAATCCATGTGAAGTGGTTTCCAGCACTGCGTGGGTCAATCCTGCATCTCGCATCTGTCTCAGATATTTCATAACTTCAAATATTTCCGGTGTCGTAACATGGAATCCTGTGTCTAGCGTCTGGCCTCCGATCACAGCATTTACTGTCGAGATCATTCCTGCCTTTATTCCGGCAGCCTTCAAAATCTGAAATATCAAATTAACTGTTGTGGTCTTTCCATCTGTCCCCGTCACCCCTATCATCACTAATTCGTTCGCAGGATTATCATAAAATTCGGTGGAAATATGCGCGAGGGCATCTCTGCTGTCATTTACCTGCACATAGGGCACATCAAGCTCAAGCTCTTTTGTCCCGATAACTGCCGC
>JAUWSD010000055.1 GCA_030610225.1 Chloroflexota bacterium | reverse complement strand
GCCGATGATCTGATCGAAGAAAGCTCAGAAAAAGCATTAGATCATCTTTATGATGGTTTTGTGTCTGAGGATTATATTCCTGACGATATCATCCCAACGCTCTCAGCGATCCGCACAGCAGGCTATAAAACCGGCCTGGTAACTAATCGCAGACGCCCTAGTGACGAGTATCTTGAAGATATTGGAATTAAAGACCTTCTCGATTTTTACTATACTGCTGGTGAATTAAATACCTGGAAACCAGACCCAAAAGTGTTTGGCCCCACCTTTGAAATAACCAAAGCCAAACCACATGAGTTGCTTTATGTAGGCGATAATCCTTTCGCAGATGTTCAGGGTGCAAAAAACGCCGGCCTCATCCCTGTTCTGATCGACCACCGGGACCTATTCCCTGATACAGACTGCCCCATCATCTATAACATCGCTGATCTTCTGCCTCTGCTCGGAATTTAAATATTTAATGACAAAAAGCAATAGACTCCCACGCTCATTTTTTTCACGGGACACTTTACCTGTTGCGCGTGAGATCCTTGGCTGCCGCCTGGTACACATCCAGGATGATCAAAGAATATCGGGGATAATTATTGAAGCGGAAGCATACTGTGGAGAGCAAGACCTTGGCTGTCATGCCAAAGCAGGATTAACAGAACGCACGAAACCCATGTTCGGCCCACCAGGCCATGCATATGTCTATTTCACTTATGGCATGCACTGGCTTTTCAATATCATCACCCAACCTGAAGGTCAGCCGGAAGCTGTACTGATCAGGGCCATCATCCCTGATGCAGGTATTGATCTGATCAAGGTCAGAAGAGGGAAACAACCCAGGAAGAACTGGACAAATGGACCTGCCAAACTGACTCAAGCACTTGGGATCAGCAGAGAATATAATGAATATGATCTAACCAAACCAGATGCGACATTGTTCATCGAAGAAGGATTTGAAATCCCAGATCAATTCGTAACTACATCACCCCGGATTGGGTTATTCACAGTGCCGGAGCCCTGGAAGAGTATCCCCTGGCGCTTTCTCGCCAACCTTCCAGAAGAATGGCTAGAACATAGATATTCGGAGGATCAATAATGAAATTACTTGAAGGTAAAAACGCCCTCGTCTTTGGTGTTGCAAATAAACGCTCGATCGCATGGGGTATCACCCAGGCCCTGCACGAACACGGTGCAAATGTTGGAGTGAGCTATGCAGGTGAAATATTTGAAAAACGCGTCTTTCCGCTTGCTGAATCTTTAAACCTGGATTTCGTGGAAGCCTGTGATGTCACCAGCGACGAGCAGATCGAAGCTGTTGCCATAAAAGCAAAGGAGCATTTCGGCGAGATCGACATCCTAGTGCATGCTATCGCATATGCCGATAGAGAAGAACTTGTTGGGCCTTTTTATAACACCAGCCGCAAGAACTGGAATATGGCACTCGAGATCAGCGCGTTTTCATTCTCCGCAATTGCAAAAGCCTTTCAGCCGGTCCTGCGAAAAGGTGCTTCCCTGATGACGCTCACTTATTACGGCTCAGTCAAAGTGGTGCCCAGCTACAATGTCATGGGCGTTGCAAAAGCCGCTCTTGAATCTGTCACCCGTTATCTTGCCCGTGATTTTGGCCCGCAGGGTATCCGCGTAAACGCAATATCCGCAGGCCCGATCCGCACATTGGCGGCTGCAGGAGTTAGAGGTTTCAAAGACCTCTACAGGCGTTTCAAGCTAATGGCACCGCTCAGACAGGATATCACGATTGAAGATGTCGGCGGCGCGGCTGTATTCCTCGCCTCTGACCTGTCTTCAAAAACAACGGGGGAGATACTTTATGTAGATTCGGGTTACAATATAGTTGGAATTCCAGACGAATACCCGGAGTAAAAATTATGTTCAGTAAACAAAAATTTAAAGGCTCAATTGATAACAGCAAATCTAAAATAACAAGTGTGATCGCAAAAGGTGTCACTATCACAGGAAAGCTTACTGGAGAAGGCGGTCTGCGGATCGAGGGAAAATTCGAAGGTGAGCTTGATGTCAAGGGATTACTGGTGGTTGGTGAAGATGCGGTTGTGACCTGCAAAGACTTAAATGCAGTGCGGGTCATCATTGCAGGGCAATTGCACGGCACCACTCACGCAGATAAGGTTGAGATCAGATCAACTGGCAAAGTGTGGGGGAATATTGATGCACAGAACTTCACTATCGAAGAAGGCGCCTTCATGCATGGAAAGGTCGCAATGAAAGAAACTCCACCTGAACCTGCACCCAAACCCGAATCCAAACCCGAACCCAAACCGAAACCCGAACCGAAACCCGAACCGAAAGAATAACAAACCATAAAGAGGCCAATCACGGCCTCTTTTTTTTTATCACCATATAACTAGAAGGATTAATCTTCTCTCTGGAATCTGGGATCCTTCTCCAGAGTTTTTTGCAGCCCTTCTTCTAGACTGACTTTAGGCACAAAGTTCAGCTTCTTCTTTGCTTTATATATATTTGCCCGAACTCTCATTTCGCCCGGGTCATTCTTCGTCAGAATAATATCAGCAGGGTTTTGAGTTAACTCCTTAACTTTCTCAGCAATTGAGATCACACTTGTCTCTTTCCCAGAGCCGACATTTATGACTTCTTTGTCAATACCGGTTGCTGTGGCGGCCAGGGTCATGGCTTTGACCACATCATCGACATACACAAAATCCCTTGTCTGAGTTCCATCACCATAAACTACCAGCGACCCTCCCCTGATCCCCTGCCATAGGAAATTCGGTATAAGAGGCGCATGCGATGCAGGGATCGATTGCCCGGGTCCATATGCATTGAAAACACGCAGGCTGACTGTCTCAATTCCCCCGTGTAAACCTATCGTATTTACGTAGTTCTCTGCTGCCAGCTTGGATACAGCGTAGGGTGAATTTGGTGTTGGCAGCGCCCTCTCATTGACCGGCTGTTCTTCCTGGGGTCCATAAACCGCCCCCGAGGAGATGAACACTACCCGCTTGACGCCTACATCACGCATGGCTTCCATCAAAGAAACTGTGCCCCCCACATTCACATGATTATATTCCCTCGGATAAAGGATCGATTCCGCGACAAGAACTTTTGCAGCCAAATGATATACAACATCCACATCCTGAAGAAGGTCCCACAAGACAGTCTTATCATTTACATCTCCCCTGGTAAAATGAACTTCATCGCTCAGGTTCTCTTCTTTTCCAGTGGACAGATCGTCCAAACCCCGCACCAGATGACCTTCTTTTGCCAAATGATTTGCTAGTGCTGACCCAAGAAACCCTGCAGCCCCTGTGATTAAAAATTTCATCCTTGCTCCCAAAACCTTCTCATGGAGATTTGTGCTTTAAAGTGAAAGCATTATAGCATGTACCCGCCTTATCTCAAATTTAATGGCTAAAAGACCCGATTTAGACTAATTTAGTAAAAAATGGTAAAATCAGCCCATTAATAAACACTCCCTGACTTATTAAAATCGAGATTTTTAACAAATATTACAAGGCAGGAATTTACTATGACAAAAAGAATTACCGTTTTACTTATTGCTCTGATCTTTTTGTTGACAGCATGCTCAAGTGGAGAGGTCGACAACAACGACCCGGTTGTCAATAATGACCAAGATTCAGAAAATGAACAGAATGATAGTGCTGACGATCCCGAGTATTCGCCAGCCTCCTCGGCCGCCAGCTGTATCGCTAATTCTGAACCCACAGAGATGGCCTTAGATCCATTCGACCACATCACTGGTGCAGTAGAAGATTACAAGATCACAATCGTTGAATACGGCGATTTTCAGTGACCGGCTTGTGCACATTATGCGCCCGTGTTGGCGCAGTTACTTGACGCTTTTCCTGATGAGATCAGGTTCATTTACAGGCATTTCCCGCTAACTATCCACGACAAGGCCTCGCTGGCTACCCAGGCTTCAGAAGCCGCTGGGTTACAGGATGCTTTCTGGGATATTTATTACTTGCTTTATGAAGCCCAGGGTGAATGGTCAGTTATGTCCCCCGATGATTTTACTGCCTGGATAATTGAGCAGGCTGAAACATTGGGTTTGGACCCGGTTCAATTTGAAACAGATATGTTCAGCGAAGATATCGTTTACATAGCAAATTACTCATTCAACAAAGCGATAGAAAATAATGTTGAATACACTCCATTCTTCGTGGATGACAATGGTGTTCTTGATGCAAACTACCTGAATGTTGGCCTATTTGAGCAAATTTTCCTTCCGCTGGCAGACATGCAGGATAAAATGCACACTGAATGCCCGGAGGTCACGATCGATGAAAACCTTAATTACACTGCCACACTCGTGACAGAAAAAGGCGATATCGTAATAGGTTTATTCCCGGAATTAGCCCCCTTTGCAGTGAACAGCTTCATATTCCTGGCAGAAAACGACTACTATGACAATGTGTCATTCCACCGCGTGCTGGAAAACTTCATGGCTCAAGCAGGTGATCCTTCAGGAACCGGATATGGACATCCCGGGTATTTTTACAGCATTGAGGTATCACCTGATCTCACATTTGATCGGGAAGGCCTCCTGGCAATGGCCAACTCAGGCCCAACAGCAAATGGCAGCCAGTTCTTCATCACCGTGAGTCCCCAGGAACACCTGACTGGAAATTACACCATTTTTGGTGAAGTTCTCGAAGGTATGGATGTGGTCAGGAGTCTGACATTGCGCGATCCCAATTCTGCCGGTGTCCTTCCAGAGCCGGATTATATTCTGGACGTGATCATCGAAGTCTCAGATTAGTATTCAAATCACCATACGGTGAATGTGAAACCGGTGGTATAATCCCGCCGGTTTCTTTTTTAGGAAAAATTATGGAATTAATTTCAGCACTATTCGACTTCATCATCCACATCGACAAACACCTTGCTGTGATCATCAGTGACTATCAGGGCTGGACCTATGGGATCCTGTTCTTGATAGTGTTCGCTGAAACAGGTTTCGTCATCACCCCCTTCCTGCCAGGCGATTCATTGATCTTTGCTGCCGCTGCATTTGCAGCCAAAGGTGATTTGAACCCATGGTACATATTTGGAGTGATGGCATTGGCCGGGATCATCGGCGATGGTGTCAATTACGCAATAGGAAATTACATCGGCCCGAGGGTGTTCTCTGACAATATCAAATTCCTGAAACGGGAATATTTAGATAAAGCCCATGACTTTTTTGAGAAATACGGGGGAAAGGCCGTCATCCTGGCGCGCTTCATGCCCATTGTCCGCACCTTTGTGCCTTTCATTGCTGGTGCGGGATCGATGACATATCCAAAATTCGCTCTGTATAATGTCATTGGAGCTATTTCATGGGTTGGTATATTTACCGTTTTGGGATATTTCTTTGGAAACCTGAAAGTGGTCGAAGAGAATTTCAGCCTGGTGATCTTTGCGATCATCTTCCTGTCAATTCTCCCTCCAATTCTGGAATTCATGAAGGAAAAGAAAGCCTCCAAGCAATCTGATAACTAAAACAAAAAAGGCAGGGATCGCTGCCTTTTTTTATTCCAGATTTATCTAATCAATTACCGAGAGGTTGTATACAGCTGGCTGATGGGTATAGCGTGTTGTGCCTACTACAACCAGTATTACCCGCTCATACGCTTCCATCTCGAATTCAACAGTGTTTTCAGGGGAAAGCGCTAATCTTTCAACACTGGTCTCACTTCCAAGCCGGATCAATGCCAATTCAAATGATTGCGGGATCTGATCAGATACAAGTACAAAGCCATCCGCTTCCCAATCCCCCACCCCATTCTCAAAGTCCTGCTCATATCCAATTTCAGGGATATAAACATTATCTATCAGCGCACCCTCTCCATTTACGCCAGCATCGGTCAGGTATAAAAAGCCAATGTATACTTCCTGGCCGGCATATTCGGAAAGATCGACCTTTTCATTGATCCACTCTCCACCATCACCAGAAAAACCATTATATCCCCACCCATAATTATTTCCTGATGGGTCATCATCTGTTCCGGAAGGAGTTTCAATTATCTCCCAATCCTCACCATCGGGTGATGTAACAAGATAAAGGTAATCATAGTCCTCTTCGATGTCATACCAGATATTATATGTGAAGGATATATCACCTTCATACTCTGTAAAATCGAAAAATCTCGTAAGGGTCATCTTAGATTCATCACCTTGATTCGTCCAAAATGAATAATCACCAGAGTAAGCTTTTTCCGGCAGCAGATCAACCAGTTGATTTCCTGAAAAACTGATTGTCTGCCCTTCACCACATCTGATCTTTATATAATCTGCGCCGTACTGATTGACGGTCTGAGACATATCCATTTCTGAGCATTCATCAATCTCGGTTGTGATCGGAGCAGAGCCATTTGGTTCATAAGAGTAATAATCATAACGCCCATCTTCTACAGCATCATCCAGTAGATAATTTGTGACAGCCCAATCAAGAACCAGTTCATCAGCCTTTACAACTTCACCAGTCAGCTCATCGACAATATCAAGTTCGATCATCAGATTATCAATGCTATCCAGCCCATTGTCGGTGTGAGCGACCAAAGCCTTGGTCACATCCACACCCATGCGGTCATAGAAATAGGTCACAAAGAGCAGCGATGAACCATAATGAGCGGTGGTGGTGTCATCATCCGGCCAGGTATTCAGCTGCATATCAGGATTCTGCAGAAAATAATAATCAAAATATCCGGGGTCCTGTTCATTCAACAGGACTGCCAGTTCCGAAAAACCTTCATTCAGCCAGGAGGTTTCATTCCGGTCAAGATACCAATGGATCATATGTTGAAATTCGTGAGAAAGCACACCGTAGGTATAATCATCACTCAAGTTTTGGTTGTCTGCGTTGATGTAAAATGTTTCATGCCCGTTCGAGTAATCCTGTGCAACCGGATGGATCGAGTCAGATGAAGAGAATAATCCTCCAACGCTCCTGCCTAATCCTCCTGCAAAGATAATAAAAATATGTGGGTCGTTATCAATTCCCGGATAGAATTCACTTCCAAAGAACTCCCTATTGGTCGGATAGATCTCATTTTCAAAAGTTTCAACCAGTTCTTTCAGGTCATCTTCATCATAAACAACGCCATTCTCGATCCAGAAATATACATGCTCTGTCTCATACCGCAAGGTCATATCTGTCTCAAATGACACATTCGTATCGGTGTCGATCAGCCAGAATCTTTGCTCATCACCCACATCATATGGCGCATCTTCATCAATATAGAATTCTGGGATATCAGTGATCCCCATGAACATCCTGGCGGCATCTGTCACATCAAATTCGCTTACTACTGAATTTTGAATATTACTTAAATTCAACACGGAAATGTTTTCTTCTATCTCAGTTGGCGGGTCGGGCATATCCATCGGGTCTGGCGTTGGGGCAACATATTCTGAGTCAGAATGATCGCTGTTGTAATCAATTTCGAGCTCGTCAATGATAAAACTCCATGCTCCAAATGCTGTGATGCAAATACAGCAGCATGTCAGCAGGAAAAACGCCAACAGAAAGCCAATAATGTATTTTGTATTACGATCCAATTTCCAACTCCATGTTATTCTGATTTAATCTTATGTTCCACAGCCTGTCTAACTCTTTTTCTTCGCCGCCATGTGACCAAAGGTGCCAAAAACCGGCGCAAATAATATTTCACAACAATGATCGAGAAGGAGCCACCCCCAT
>JAUWSD010000120.1 GCA_030610225.1 Chloroflexota bacterium | reverse complement strand
TTGCCAGCTTTAAATTTCAGCAGATCGTCATCACTGTACCAGGGGTCTGCTCCCAATTCATTGAATTCGATCAACATTTGCATCCATGTAACAGCTTCAGGTGAATCGAAAGCTGGGAGACCTTTGTTAGTCATCAGCGCCCCACCGAGTGCATTCAGGTGAGCGTGTGAGGAGAGGTGGCCAATCTCGAGAAGAGCGCCGTATGTCTTTCCAGCGGTGGCAGCCTTAGCTTTTTTCACCAGATCAGAATTAGTAGCTGCAGTTTCAGGCTGGATCGTTTTATTTCGATAAAGCACGACCCCTTCCAGTGAATATGGGATTCCGATCTGATAGCCCTGATAAATGCCAGTAGCTATCGATGCCTGATTGAGTTCGTTTGTGTTCACACCAGTGAGCGGGGCGATTAGACCAGCGAGATCAAGTTCTGGTCCCCAATCATCAGCACCAATGAGAATATCCGGGCCTTCGGAGTTTGAAACTGCGTCCTGATATTGAGTTAGCAAATCGTCATAAGGCACATAAAAAATATCAACAGTGACCAGCGGATTCAATTCCATGAAGGAGTCAGCGGCGAATTGCACGCCCTCAGCTTTCCCATCAACAAAAGGGTGCCAGACAGAGATGTATGTGGGATTGTCTTCCAGTAATATAAGAGCCAGGTCACAGCCTGATAGCAGCAAACCGAATATTACTAATAGTATTATCAGATATCTTTTGATCTTCATAATGCAGTTCCTTTACTCATTCTAGGTAATTATATATAAATCTATTGAATATAGATTGATTTTGAATTAATCAAATTTCCCCTCAATAGATCTTAGTCCTCTATCGTTTCTGTAATTATGCTTCTTGACAGGTTTAATAACTTGTTGATCTGATCTTCCTCAACATTAGCAGACTGCCAGTATTTTTCCAGGAGATCGAAATGGGACATTCCCTCGTCCATCGAACCTTCAGAGAGCCTTGATCTTGAATCGATCTGCGGCAGCTTGATCAATTGGAACTCGAAACTTTCGTCTGCGAATTCTCGGATAGCATTATCATCGATCAGGGCTTCCCATTTTCGGGGATAGCTGATCCTGAGCCTGACAATTGCATCTTTCATCTTCCCGACTGGCTGCATAACTTCCCTGATCTGCCCGGTTATATCTTCCTCTGTTTCGATTATGTGGTCGAAGGTCATGAATTTGCGGGTGCCTTTGAGCTTATGCCATTCAACAGTAGTTTCACCTTTTGACACATTCGCGATCACAAAGAATTTGTCGTCTTTCTCTTCCCCAAAATCCATTCTTTCGATAGAACCTGGATATACAACAGGGGGGTGTTGGCCGGGGTTGACGTCTTGATTCTTATGGATATGTCCAAGAGCGACATAATCGATCCGGTCATCCTTGACAAGTGAGCCGGGCAGCACAAGGTCATTTCCCAGCAACACTGATCGTTCGCCGCCGTATTTTGCTCCCTGCACGGATGCATGAGCGGTCATCAGCAGTGGAATATCGGGTTTTGCATTCTCGACCCATTCAGTGATCACATTAGTAATTCTTCTTTCCATTTCCTGGTGAATGTCGCCGCCATCGCTGATGCTCTCTCCAAAATATGCGAGCATACCAGATCTTGTGATCCAGGGAACAGCCATGAGCTGAACGGGAAGACCACCAAGGTCATCTGCGGTCAGGAATTGGGGCTTATCGATGACATGGATGAAGGGTACCTGAAGAGTTTTCAGTTCTTCGAGTGCGTGGGCGCGGGAGATACTGGGGGAGAGGTCGTGATTTCCAACGATGATGACGGTCGGGATCTTAGCCTGAGAAAGACGGATCATGCGTTTGTCCCATTCGCGCTGAAATGTTGGGCTGGGACTGCGGTCTTTGTATGCATCACCTGCAAAAATGACCATGTCAACTTTTTCTTCCATCGCAGCATCACAAATCTGGTCCAGTGCGTTCAGATAATCCATCACACGGACTGGGAGGCCGCTTTCAGGGTCTCGACGACCATAATTGGTCATGTCAATATGTGCATCAGCAAAATGGAGGATCTTCAGCATCTAGTTATCAACTCCTAAATTATCCAGCTTCAGTTGGGGCGAAATGTAGTTCGGATTAAGTCTCACAGCTTCAAGGAAATCTGCGATGGCTTCATCAGTCTTACCTAAGGCTTCGTAGGCCATCCCACGCCAATAGTAGCTTTCTTCAAAAGGAGCTGTTGAATGAGTTTCCATGGTGCTGGTAGCTAAACTGATAACTCTGTAATAGTTTGGTTTGTAATAGTAAGCCCAATATGGTCCGGTCTGATACCAGATTATGCGGTATGGAGCAGGATTTTCGGATTCATCTAATTCTTCATAGAGAGCATATGCCTGATCATATGCAATCGCTGCGTCATAGTATTCATCCAGCTTCACATGGTTGGTGCCAATGTTGTACCATGCAAAGAACTCATCAACACCAGACAATTCTTCGGCATCCTGTTTTGCTATTTCCATGGCATGCCTGGCGGCCCAATCAGGATCTAAATATTCTCCCAAACTGTCATAAAGGGCTTGCTGTCGATCAAGAGGGAATATAACGAAGAAGATGAAGTTGAAAGATCTCCATTTATTATAGATTTCATCATAGGGCACTCTCAGATTCTCACCGGGGATCAGATAACTATCCTGAACAATGAACACTCCTTCTGCATCATCATAGCCTGTTATGAATAGATAATGCCCAATCCAGGAATATTTTCCAGTGAAGGCACTATGATCATAAAAACCCAGCTCTATTACAATGGGGAATCCATTTGCGATAAGCTTTTTGAGCAATTCAACATCTCCGCCAAACCTGAGGATTGCAGAATATTCGGTCTCATTGATAACATAAGATGTCATCTCGTAAGGCCTCACATTAGGATCGCTCTTTGATTGTTTGACAATATCCGCATCCGGGTCATATACGCCTGGTTTGATAGTATTTGCGATCTGGTCCCTGTTTCCAGTCCAACCCCAATATTTGAGTGCCATTGTCAGGTTGGCGGGGGCGCAGTAATCCCAGCGTTCATGTTGATGGATATAGACCACATCTTCCAGAATTACAGATTCTGGCAGCGCGGGAATGACCGGGGTGGGGGTTGGGGTTTCTGTGGGAGGAAGTTCTGTGCTTTCACTCCCGGCTTCTGTGGGTGAAGGTGTAGATGATGGTGTAGCAGTGATCAACACATCCTGTTCCTGCGGGGCGAAGGATACATCCTCGGGGGGATTAAAGTAATAATAGATTCGGGTCTTAAGTTGGTCGTAACGCCAGTTAACGGTGCTTTTTACGATCGGAATCTGATAGATCAGCAGTCCGATCAGTATCGCAGCGATAATTATTGAAATGATAATAATCAGTTTACGTTGATTCATCAATTAACCTGTGTTGCATTATATAGATTATGTCTTGCGGATTATAACACCATCGAAAAGCCAGTAATACAGGTTCATTTAGAAGAGATCAAGCTGAAATTTCTCGGGAGATGGATCGTACTTCGGGATCCTGAGCTTCAATTTATGCTTAAAGCATTCCTCATCGACAGTCTTTTCCAAGTTCTCATAATCATTTGCTTGGGCAAAATAATCTCCTCCATAGTTTTTTATATACTTTCTGGAAAGACCAGGAAAGAGCTTGTCCAGTTTAGTATAAAGGTAATGACGCTGCCTGTCCCTGAGGGTGACACCGAGTGCGGGGATCACATATTTTCCGCCGTTTTCAGCAGTCCTTCTGGCAATACTGCGAATATTTTCCTCATTATCATTGATATAAGGCAGGATCGGCATTAGTGAAATCCCGGTCAGGATCCCAGCTTCACTTAGAATGCGCATGGCTTCAAACCTACGGGAGGTTGGAGGTGAGCCGGGTTCGATCTTCTTACACAGTGCATCATCTGCAGTTGTGATAGTGAATGTAACAGCGCAAAAGACCTGACTGATCTCTTTCAGAAAGTCAAGATCCCGCAGCATCAAGTCACTCTTGGTTATGATGTGGATCGGGAATTTGTTCTTTGCGATGATCTCCAGACATTTTCTGGTAATCTGATATTGTTTTTCGAGTGGCATGTAGGGGTCATTCATTGATCCGAAACCGATAGTGCCAATAACCCGCTTTCGGGGCAGGGCATCGGCGAGAAGTTCTGGAGCATTTACTTTGACAAGGATCTCACCATCAAAATCCTCGATCTGATAACATAGGCTTCGGGAATCACAGTAGATACAGCGGTGCTGGCAGCCCCTGTACAGGTTCATGTTGTATTTCAAGCCAAACCAGTCATCTGGCTGCCTGACATGATTTAGAATAGTCTTTGCTTGAATCTCTTTTATCTTCATGAAATATACCAGAACAGAAGTTCTATTTACAAATATGATAACAGTTTTGTAAGGAATAATCAAATAATATCGGCTAAAATATAGTTCAGAGGAAACACAATGATAAATCGATCAAAAATATTAGTATTTATTCTATTGATTCTACTAATTTCGTTAGCTTGTGCGCCGCTTGATACAATTAAAGAGGCAGTCAAGGATCTTGGACGAAATATGGTCGATGAGTTGGAAGCGGAAGCGGAACAGATGGCTCAGGATAAGTGGGACGAGATCAAACTTCAGATGGAAGACATGGCTGATGATGCCTTTGCACAATTGGAAACTGGAGCTGAAGAGCAATTAGAGCGG
>JAUWSD010000124.1 GCA_030610225.1 Chloroflexota bacterium | reverse complement strand
GCTCTTGATCTCATTCTTCAGCGCGTCGATTTCTTTTTTCGCCTGCCGCTTTGCAGCATTCCTGATCTCAATTCTTTCTTATTCGATATTCTAAAGGCGCTTTTCCAGCTCACTGCGTAAATTTACAATTTCATTCAAATCTGACTCGGCTTTTATGCGGGCGTCCTCAGTAAGGTTTCGCTGCTGGTTGATCTCATCCAAAAGGTCTTCTACTTTGAGATTTGTGGGATCGATCACACCTCTGGCGCGCTCAACGATCTGCTCCTGAAGCCCTATTCGTTTGGCGATCGCCAATGCGTTTGAGCGCCCCGGCAAACCGACCCGCAGCCTGTATGTTGGCCTGAGTGTTTCCAGATCAAACTCTAGGCTTGCATTCGTGACACCTTTAGTGCTGTGAGCGTAGGCCTTAAGCTCAGGATAATGAGTGGCAACCAGGGTTGAAATACCGCGGTCAACCAGATAGGTAAGGATCGCATGTGCTAGAGCAGCGCCTTCTAAAGGGTCCGTTCCTGCGCCCAGCTCATCAAAGATCACCAGCGAGCGCTGGTCTGCTTCATCCAGGATCTGGATAATATTTGTTATGTGCCCTGAGAAAGTGGACAGAGACTGCTCAATTGACTGTTCATCTCCAATATCTGCATACACCCTGGTGAAAAGGCTCATCTCCGAACCTTCTTCGGCCGGGATCTGTATCCCCGACTGAGCCATCAAAACCAGCAATCCTGCCGTTTTCAGGGATACGGTTTTTCCGCCTGTGTTAGGCCCTGTGATCACCATTACAAAAGTTTCCGGTGTCAGAACGATATCCATCGGTACGACTTCATCCGGATCAAGCAGCGGATGACGCGCCCGGATCAACTTTAAACTCATGCCCGGATTTCTGGTCTTTCTGTCTGGTTTGAAGGGTTTTATCAACGGAGCTGTGGCTTTGATGCGCTCAGAATATTTTGCCTTTGCGAAAACAAGGTCTATCTCTGCCAGGGCTTCCACCAGCGCCACAAGTTCATGGTGGTGGCTGCCGATGACGCCGGACAGCCCTGCCATTATTCGCAGCTCTTCATCTTTCTCTTTGATCTGCAGCTCCCGCCATTTATTATTCAATTCAACAGACTGGAGTGGTTCCGCGAACACGGTAGCACCTGATGATGAAATATCATGCACTACGATCTTGATACGACCTTTAGCTTCGGTTTTAAAAGGAAGCACATAACGCCCGTCCCTCTGTGTGACCAGGGAATCCTGAAGATAGGGGGCTATCTCTTTATTGCTGAGCATCTTCTGCATACGGGATAATAGCCGGTCGTGGGTTATGCGGAGTTCGCTCCTGAGCTTGCTTAATTTATCAGAGGCATTATCAAGTATCTCCCCGCGATCTGAAAGCACCCGTGTGATGGCGGTAACTATCCCTGGCGGCACAAATAATCTGAGTGCGATCTCGGTCAGGAATGGATAGGTGATCTCATCCTTGCTCATCTGTCTGGCAAGGTTCCTTGCTGAAACCAGGGTATTCTTGATATCCAACATATCAATTGGATTCAAAACTCCACCTCTGGCGGCGTTCTCTGATGTTTCCCGAATGTCCCTTGCTCCCCCAATGGTAATATTTGCCTGCGCCTCAAGAAGTTGGCGCGCTTCATTGGTCTCGGATAATAACCTGCGGACAGTGTACATGTCCGATGATGGGTGCACAGCTTCTGCCAGTTCAGCAGACGCGTTGAATGAAGTGTGCTTAACCAATCTGTCAATCACCTTATGAAACTCTAACATTCGAAGCGTTTTTTCATTCATCGTCGAAAAGTTTACCACAAGCGCATACTTCTATTATCCATGAAATCGGTGTTTTTTTCGATATTCCCTGTGCTATTATATATTTCATGCAGAAAAACCCTGATTTCATAATCGGTTCAGTGCCAATATTCGGGCGAGTGATCCTTTCCCCTATGGACGGATTCTCAGACCTGCCATACCGAAGTCTGGCGCGCGAATATGGCTCTGCTATGAGCATCACCGAATTCATCAGCTGCATTGATGTTGTCAAGAATTACTCCAAGGCTGAGCCGCTCCTGAGATTCAATGAAGAAGAACGCCCGATAGTCTTTCAGATATACGACAGCGACCCGAGTCGAATTCTGGAAGCCGCACTGATACTCAGAGGGCTGGGCCCGGACATCATCGACGTTAATATGGGCTGTTCGGCGCAAGCAGTTGTCAACCGTGGGGCTGGGGCTGGGCTTCTCAAAGAGCCTGAGAAGATAGCAGAAATATTTAAAAAATTAACCAGCGCCCTTGATATCCCTGTGACTGGAAAGATCCGTCTTGGCTGGGATAAGGACAGTATAAATTATCCGCTCATATCTAGGATAATTGAGGAAAACGGGGGGAAGGCGTTAGCGGTACATGCCCGTACAAAAAAACAGGGTCTGCGCGGTCCAGCTGATTGGAATGCGATCGCAGAGATCAAAAATAGTCTGAGAATTCCGGTGATCGGGAATGGCGGGATCGATCAAGTTGAAGATATTGACAGAATGCTGGCAGAGACCAACTGTGATGCTGTCATGGTGGGCAGAGCGGCTATAGGCAATCCATGGATATTTGCAAGAAAAGATATAAATGAGGTTTCGGGAGATGAAGTGCGTGATGTGGTCCTTGAACACCTGAAACGAATGCAGGTCCTTTACGGTGAATCAATGGGACTGATCAGATTTAGAAAACACCTGAAAAGATACCTTCAACCCTTTGAGTTTAACAGCGAAGCAAAGAAAGAATTGATGACAACCAATGAAACCAGCGATTTTATCAGTATAATTAAAGATATGTTTTCAAACTTTGATGTTTAGTACTGGGAGAAAAAATGAAAAATAAAAGAATAAAGATTTTTGCATTCTTAATATTATTATTAGCCTTCACGGTTTCTTGCGATTTATTAACTCAAAGCTCTGACAGCGGATCAAATATAGATGCTGCCATTCAAAAAGCAGTCATTGAAACCAGGGCAGCTGCCACGCTCGAGGCCTGGAACGCACAAGGTCAGGACGGAGCAGATGACTCTGAAGATTCTGATGACCAGCAGGGAGACAGCACCGATGCTGCGGCAACAGATGCGCCAGATGCTACTCCCACAGTAACCCCAACCGCGACTGTCCCCCCTACACCAACATCTCCTCCCGGAGACCCAACAATTGGGCTTGGCGATCCAACATATGAAGAAGATTTTAGTGACGCGGCATATTGGCTGGAATACGATGATGACAACTCAAAGGTATTGATCCAGGACAACTCACTGCGCTATACAAAGAAGGCGGCAAATAATTACTCATTGTGGACCGCGTCGTGGCCAAAGATTCAGGATTATTATCTCGATGTGATTTCTCAGGTACCGGGTGCCTGCAGTGGAAAGGATGAATGGGGTGTCTTGTTCAGATCTCAAGATGCAAACGAAGGGCATCTCTTCACGATCACCTGTGATGGCTTCTACCGTTTACGGCTGTGGAACGGCACGGACATGACCTTACTGGTAGAAAGCATGGAATCAGAGCATATCAATACCGGTTCTGGGGTCCTCAACCGAATCGGAGTTATGGCAGCCGATGATGACATATCCTTGTACGTAAACGGCTTCTTCCTTGAGACCATTAACAGTGTAGTTTATGATGCTAAAGGGCCTTACGGTGTCACGATCAACGCCATAGAAACAAACAATCTAACCGTTCATTTTACTGAACTCAGGTACTGGGATCTGGCAGAATAAAAAAAAAGAACGGTGAGACACCCACCGTTCCATAGAAAAATAAAATAAAACGGGCTTTCGCCCGTTTTATTTTATTTAGCTAAACTGTCGCCCCGGCTTCTCTCTTCATAGGTTTCAACCACAGAGACCAGTATCTGGTCTGTAAAGGAGTTTATCCTTTTCAACATATCGCTCCAGGCAAAAGGAGACTTGATGGCAGCCTGCTCAAAGACATGAAAGGCGGCATCAAGCAGAACATTGCGGAAGAAAAGGAAAGCCTGGATCGACTCGGTCAATGACAGTCCATATCTGCGCCCGATCGATCCATAATCAGACCCGATCGCACGGGCTTCCTTCTTAGCGCTCTCGTCATCTGCACCCTGGGATTTCATCAACCCCTGCATCAGTGTCCTGCCGGAATGCCGGTATGCTGTCCGGGCGTTCTTATCAAGTTTCTGATACCAGACTTCCCGCTCTATTTGTCCTTAAATGATATGGATAAGGGCATATCCCAAAGCGTTGCGGAACATGCTGGCGCTGTCCTCGTCATTGCTCATTCTCTGTGATTCCACCCAAAGCTCGATCTCTTTCCTAAGAAATCTGCGGTGCCCTCCCTGTGTGCGGTGAACAGGAAGCACGCCCTGATCAGCCCAATTCCTTACAGTGCTGGAGTGCACTCCCAACAACTCTGCAGCCTCCCCTAAACTCATCCAATTACCGGGCATAATAACCTTCCTTGCAGTCGTTAGATTTTTTACTAATGTATGAGGAAAATATAACAAATCTTTAAAATGTAAAAAAAAATACACAAAGTTGCAATATAATTTT
>JAUWSD010000010.1 GCA_030610225.1 Chloroflexota bacterium | reverse complement strand
CATTCTCCATATTAGGAGTAATCTTTGCGAGTATTGGCGTTTTTCTCACTATTTTGTATTTCACTGGTAACCTACAATAAATGAGATAACACTTCATTTATTGTTTGATTGAAGCTGCGCTTCAACTGCAATAACAAAATAATCAATAAGGAAGATAGATGAAAGTCCAACAAGTATTTGAGCAACAATTTGAATGTCCTAAGTGCAAGAGTGTCGGCGCAAAAGTCGATAAATTGGCCATGTCCGGGACAGGATTATCCCGCTTTATGGATATCCAGCTGAATAAATTCGCTTTTGTGTCCTGCCTGAACTGCGGATTCACAGAAGTATATAACCTGAAGGTCCTTGAAGGGCGCAGCGATATAGGTGATCTAATCGATATCCTGTTCGCCGGGTAAATTTGGAGAAATAATATGGCATACTTTCCACACGGAGCAATTGCTGCTGCACATGCTGAGAAAAAACGAAAACGCATGGAAGAAGAGGAAGAAAAAATGACCACTTATAACAAAGATGAACTGGATAACAACTGGGAATTCAAGATCGTGCGTTCAGATTCAGGCGCATTCAGAAGACCAGAAACCCTGCAAATACTAATTGAAGAAGAGGCCATGTCTGGCTGGGAAATACTCGAGAAACTTGATAACGGCAGGGTGAGGTTCAAGCGCCCCAAGTCTGCCAGGAACAACGATTTCAGCCTCCCTCCCGGAATTGACCCCTACCGTTCCCGTTACGGGAGATCAACCAAATCAACTGAGATTTTCATTGCGCTTTTATTAGTGTTTTTAGGCTTAGGAGCCGCGGTATATTCCCAGCTTACTAAAAGTTCCACGCCTGTCGATATTGATTGGAGCACAACACCTATTGTCATCTCCATACTCGGCTTTATGGTTGTAATATTTGGGGTAATTTTCATCATCAAGCGCAGAAGATAGTGAGCAAAATACACCAACAATGTTTCACGTGAAACATTGTTGGAAATTAAAATGATTATAATTACCTGAATAAAAAATGTTTCACGTGAAACACTAAGAGTGTTATGAACACAAATAGAACCTTCCTGATCATTAGCGCGGTAATTCTTGTGGGGCTTATTTTTGTTTCCTGGCTACTTTCCCCGGATATTACCCCCGCTTTTCTGAACGCCGTGCTGATGTTTGTGCTGCCTCTCTCGATCGGAGCACTGATATTCAACCTTACAAAGGCCGACTGGGCCCTGTTTGGGATAGGAGCGCTGACCTTTGTGCTTTCCCAGGTGCTGCACATCCCTTTCAACTCCTATATCCTTGAACCTGTAGTTACGTCCTTAGGTTTAGAGATGCTCCCAAAGACCCTTGATCTTCTATTCATCGGCCTCTTATACGGGCTTTCAGCAGGAATATTCGAGGAATTCTCCCGATATTTCGTCTATCGAAAATATTTATCTGAGCATAGTTCGTGGGAAGCTGGAGTTATGTTTGGGGCTGGGCACGGCGGGATCGAAGCGATCCTTCTCTGCATTCTCGTCCTTTACACTTTTTTACAGATGCTCACCCTTCAGGGTGCCTCGCCTGATGTGCTCACGGGGTCCGTCCCGGTTGAACAAGTCGATCTGGTTATTTTGCAAATCGAGCATTTCTGGGCAACTCCCTGGTGGATGCATATACTAGGCGCCCTTGAGAGACTCCTCGCTATTACTATGCACATCGGTATGGCGCTGCTTGTTCAGCGTGCAGTCCTGCGCAAAGAGGCCAGGTGGCTAGTCGCAGCCTTGCTTTTCCACACCCTGATAGACACGGTAGCAGTCTATGGATCCGTATCATACGGGGCACTTACCACTGAGGTAATTCTATTTATATTGGCGCTAGCCTCTTTGCTAATAATCTCAAGGTTCAGAAAAGAATATATTATTTCAATGCCTGACCCTGTCGTCGATCAGGGTGTTTTACCCCTAAAACCTATTAAAAATATCAATGTAGAAGATGATTTAAAATCCAGGTTGGAAGAGAGTAAATATGACTGAAATGATCGTAACAAACAATATATGCAAGAAATTTGGAGAGCTAACTGCGGTTGACCGCCTTAGTATCTCAATCCCGCAAGGAGAGGTTTTTGGCTTGCTGGGCCCGAACGGCGCTGGTAAAACAACCACCCTCCGCATGCTCACCTCCCTGATCTCACCAACCAGCGGAGAAGCATCGGTCGCAGGCTATAAGGTCGGCACAGATGACTATGAAATCCGCAAGAATGTCGGTATCCTGACAGAATCACCCGGGATGTACGATCGCCTGAGCGCAGAGAGAAATCTGGCTTTCTTCGCTTCTTTATACGAAGTAGAAGATCCCGATACCCAGATCAAAAAATATCTGCAGATGCTGGGGCTCTGGCAAAGGCGAAGAGAAGAAGTCGGCACTTTTTCAAAAGGTATGAAACAGAAATTGGCGATCGCCCGTGCATTGTTGCATGAACCACGGGTTCTTCTATTGGACGAACCCACCAGCGGGCTTGACCCCGTTGCCGCAAAAATGGTGCGTGATTTTATATCTGAACTAAAAGAAGAGGGTCGCACGATCATGATCTGTACTCATAACCTTGATGAGGCCGACCGCCTCTGTGACCGGGTTGCCGTTTTCCAGACAGAGCTGCTTGCCCTGGACACTCCCGCCAATCTGCGCCGACAGCTTTATGAGCGATCGGTAGTTTTTCACCTCTCGGATGCAAAAGAAACCTATGCTGAATCAATTCGGAAATATGATTTTGTGCGGAGCTGCCAGGTGCTGGACAATAAGCTTGTCATCTCCCTGCCCGATCCGGAAGAACGAAACCCTGAACTTGTAAACCTGCTTGTGAAGCAGGGCGCTGAGATCCAATTCATTGGTGAGATACGACACAGCCTTGAGGATGTTTATCTGCACCTGATCAACAATAACATAAAGGAGGAAATCAATGAATAAGTCCTGGCAGGTTACCCTGAAAGAATGGCGCGAAGTATTCAAGAACAAGATGGTGTTATACGTAATTGTCCTTATGCCAATTATGTTCATCTTAATCCCATTGATCACCCTCTATCAGATGAGCGGCTCAGGTGCTTTGAGTGAGATGGCTGGTTCTGTGGATCAGATTCCGGCTGAGATGGTTTCACTGTGTGAGGGATTATCTGGTGCTGCCTGCGCGCAGTATCTGGTTGTGATCCAGTTCCTCCTGCTCTTCCTGATCATGCCGGTCATGATCCCTGCAACGATCGCCTCATACAGTATTGTTGGCGAGAAATCGACCAAAACCCTCGAGCCTCTTTTAGCGACACCGATCACCACCATTGAGCTCTTATTTGGAAAATCCATGGCTGCTGTGATTCCGGCTGTAACTGTTACTTGGATTTCTTTTGTGGCCTTCATCGTCGGAACAATAATTATCCTTGGCAATACAGATTTAGTCACCCTGATCCTCAGTCCAATGTGGCTTCTATTGATCTTTGGAGTTGCGCCTCTACTTTCAGTATTCGGAGTTAGCGCAGCAGTGATGATCTCAACACGAGTTAATGACCCGCGAGTTGCTGAGCAGATTTCATCACTGGTAATTATTCCGCTGATCGGCTTGTTCATGGCTCAGACATTTGGGCTGATCCAAATGAATCTATCTGTTACAATCTGGATCGCGTTAATTTTATTGGTTATTGATATAGTAATGCTCTATATCGCCACGCAGTTGTTCCAGCGAGAGAAAATTCTTACAAAGTGGAAGTAATAATGACAAAAAGATTGTATAGAACGTTTGTGCTAATTGTTGCAGTTTCATTGATGTTAACGCCTGTTGTGCAGGCGCAGGACGAAACTCCCCAGATCAATATTGGGCTAAGTAAAAACATGGGCTACGCCAGTTTTGGCGGTGAGATCCAAGGTGCGTTTACGATCTCAGCGTCCAGTGACAGCAAGCTTGAAAAGGTCGTTTTCTACTATGGCGATACTGTTTTAGGAGAAGATACTGAAGCTCCCTATAAGCTGCAGTTCAACACAGAGATCATTGAGCCTGGACAAGTTACCTTCAGTGCGGTGGGGTACTTAACAGATGGAAGCACCGTCCAATCCAATACGCTTTCACGAACAATCCTAAGTGAATCTTCGGTGCTTGAAAACATGTCGGGGATAGTCTTACCAATCCTTATTGCTTTAGCTTTGGTAACTGTAGCCAGTTTTGCTTTTCAATTTTCACGCAGAAAGAAAGGTGCTCCCTTCACTCCCGGTAAATATGGTGCGGCTGGCGGAGCAGTTTGCCCCAGGTGCGCCCTGCCCTTCAGCAGGAATTTCATAAGCCCCAATCTTTTGGTAGGAAAACTCGAGAAATGCCCCCACTGCGGGAAGATGTCCATCCGCCCCAGAGCGTCCGCCTCAGCGCTGATTGAAGCTGAAGCCAGATATCTGGAATCAGCTGAGGTCAAGAATGGCAAGAGTCCGGAAAGCGAAGAAGACAAAATGCGCAAGATGATCGATGATTCGCGTTTTGATCACTAGACAATTAATTTAACTAAAAAGCTCCCTTTGGGGAGCTTTTTTTATCCGATGTAAACTTCTTTGAAAATTAAATTCCGTGGTATTTCTTCCAGTCTTCTACCAGTGCTTCCACCTGGTCAAGATAGAGGTCAAATCCCTCTAACCTGTTTTCAAAGCCCGGGCCAGTAAGGCCCAGCTTTGAAAAGATCGCATCCCATTTTTTTAACAACTCTTCATCATTGATGTTTTTAATCGCCATGTTCCACGTGTAAAGCATTGGCCAAAAAGCATGGCTCGGTTCTTCGCTTTCAGTCAGAGCCTCTACAGCTCTGAAATAATATGGTTGCCGAACATGATCCAACTCTTCCAGTCCCTCAACGCCATCAACAGCACTAAAAACCTCTTTCCATTCATCAAACCACTTTGCAGGCAGTTTTTCCTCAACTTCAAAGCCCCCCAGCAGCCCTAGAAGTCCCTGGTAGAGTCCTGGAGCGCCAATTTCATTAACTGAGTCCTGATACTGCCGCATAAAACTTCTGGTGGAAAGTGGACCGCCATTCAGGCAGGAGACTGCATTTGCGCAGTTCTTGACCGCTTCCAGATATTTCCAGCTTGTGTTTTTTCCATTTTCTGGCGCCTGATTATGAAATTCCAGCCAAGTACTTCGGGCTTTGCTTAGTTGAACATCTACCCTTTGAGCTGCAAACTCAGGATCTTTATACATGCCCCGGACGCTGGCCTGAATAATATTCATAAAATGCTTGGGGTCATACAATGGTTGGCAGCGATATAGTGCGTGTCCCCAGACAGGGTCTATTCTCAGATTTCTTCCATCTTTATAAAATGAGCACGGGTGCTGAAGGATGTCTAAGTGCACATCCTCTGTGATGCGCCTGAGCTCCCGCCCTTCCATTTCTTCATCGTGGACGATCACAAGATCAACATCTGCTGTCCCCCCTATCAATGGCTCTCCGTCAACAACAGAACCTGTCAGGTAAACAGCCAATACCCAGGGCTCATCAACAGCGCTTTCTTCTGCTGTGCTTTTTGCAATATTGAATAAAACTTCTTGGTCTATTCTCATATCCCCTTCTTTTATGGGATCAAGTCAGCCTGGAACGCAACCTTCTTGAGTTTGTCCCAGATCATGTTCTCAATAAGATCCAGGTCTTCAGGGTTCTTGATAATGTTAATGGTATTAGTGTCAATGGACAGCACGTCCGGCCCCTGGTAATGGTGTGTAAAAAATTCGTTATAACGATTGTTTAGAATATCAATGTATTCCCTGTCCATATCCCGCTCATAAACCCGATCGCGGAGCGTGATGCGTTCCATCAAGACATCCGTATCGGCCTGCAAAAAGATGATCAGGTCTGGAGGGCGGATCTTTTCTTTCAGCGCTTCGTGCACGCGGTAATACATTTCCAGCTCATCTCCAATGAGATTTATGCTGGCGAATAATGCATCTTTTGAAAAGGTGTAATCTGTCATCAGGTTCTTGTCATTATCCACTATATCTTTCACAGATCTTCTCTGCTGGTGATACCTGCTGAGTAAAAAGAATATCTGTGTTTGAAAAGCGTAACGCTCTCTGTCCTGATAGAAATCCGCGAGGAATGGATTTTCTTCAAAAACTTCCAGTTGAAGTTCTGCGTCAAACCTGTCTTGAAGTTTCCTGGCCAGCGTTGTTTTTCCTACTCCGATCACACCTTCTATAGCAATGTACATTGATTGCGGCTCCAAATAAAATTTGATAATTAAGCTTACCATGATTTGAGTTTGCTCAAAATATTTTTCTGGCGAATGAGACAATTCTTTAAGAATCTGATCCCCCTATTTGCTGTCCGATGACAGGCCATTTGATGTTAAAATCTGTATGCAGTTACCAACCCCACTGGAGGAGATCTTGGGTAAAGAAAAGTTGAATATAGTCATCCCTATGGCAGGTTACGGTTCGCGCCTGCGCCCCCAAACATGGAGCAAGCCAAAGCCTCTGGTCAGCACTGCTGGCAAACCTGTTTTGGCTCATGTATTGGATATCACTGCCCAGATAACCGATCTGGATGATTCTGAAATCGCTTTCGTTGTCGGATACCAGGGCGAGCAGGTGAAGCCCTTCATGCAGGATTATTTCCCAAATATCAAGGCTCATTATTATGTTCAGAAAGAACTGCGGGGACAGTCCCATGCTGTCTATATGGCCAAAGACCATCTCTCTGGGCCAACCATGATCCTGTTTGTGGACACCCTGATCGATTCGCAGATCACCCTCCCCGACCCTGAAGAAGCTGATGGAGTGGTTTGGGTTAAAGAGGTTGAAGACCCCAGGCGCTTTGGTGTTGTGAGCGTTAATGAAGCAGGGAATATCAATGAGTTGATCGAGAAACCGGATAACTTCGATAACCGCTTAGCGATCATTGGTTATTATTATTTTTCCAAAGGTGAGGATCTGCGCACGGCCATAGAAACCCAGATCAGCTCTCACGATCCAAAGAAAGGCGAGCATTACCTGGCAGATGCGATCAGCATCATGATCGATAGTGGAGCGAGGATCAAGGCTCAGGCGGTGGATGTGTGGATGGATGCCGGTACGCCTGATGCGGTCTTTGAAACTAATCAGTACTTTCTTGAAAAATATCATAACAACCTCGATGAACTGGTTCTGGATGAGGGTGTGGTAGTAAATTCCCCCGTAAATATTCATACGTCTGCAAAAATAAAGAACTCGATGATCGGGCCAAATGTTAGCATCTCTGCTGACTGTGTGATCGAAAACTCCAGTATTGATAATTCGATCCTTGAAGAGGGTGCCCATTTAACTAACTCCGAGCTCACAAGATCGATCATAGGAAAACGGGCGCAGGTCAGGAATTTTAAAGGTCAATTAAATATTGGAGACGATTCAACCATAGAATAATTTCTTAATAATCAAGTGTTTTTTAGTTACTAAAAAGGATTACAAAAATATGTCGAAAAAGTACTTGTCTCAACGTGTTGCTGGGCTTCCTCCTTCAGGCATTAGAAAGTTCTTTGATATTCTGGCAGAAATGCCGGATGTGATCTCCCTGGGTGTTGGCGAACCGGATTTCATCACGCCCCGCCCGATCATGGACGCTGCAATTGAATCGATCAACGCTGGGAAAACCCAATACACCTCCAACTCCGGCACCGTCGAACTTAGACGCGCAGTTGCTAAACATTTGGAAAACTTATACCAGGTCAGCTACGACCCAATGAGCGAGATGATCATCACCGTTGGCGTCTCTGAAGCACTTTATCTGGCTATGACCGCCCTGCTCGACCAGGGAGACGAAGTGATCGTCCCAACCCCCTGCTTTGTGTCTTATCAGGCAGAGATAATTTTGGCTGGTGGTGTTCCAGTTGAGATAGCGTCTAGTATTGAAAACGATTTCCAGCCTGACCCAGCAGCGATCGAAGCGGCTATCACTGACCGCACAAAAGCAATTTTGATCGGATATCCAAATAACCCCACTGGCGCAGTTGCCACCCGTGAAACACTGATCGAGATCGGAAAGATCGCAGAGAAACACGACCTGATCGTGATCTCAGATGAGATATATGACCAGCTGGTTTATGGAACCGAACATGTATGCTTCCCCTCCCTCCCCGGAATGAAAGAGCGAACTGTCTTCCTTGGCGGTTTCTCAAAAGACTATGCCATGACTGGTTGGAGAGTTGGTTACGTTTGTGCTCCAGCTGAGATCCTGACCGGAATGCTGCGGGTTCATCAATATACGATCATGTCCGCCCCAACCATGAGCCAAGCTGCCGCTCTGCGCGCGATCGAGATCGGGCGCCCCCACGTGGACACGATGCGCGATGAATATGACCGGCGCAGAAAGTTGATGGTCAGCGGATTTAATGACATGGGACTTAAAACCTTTGAGCCCCGCGGTGCTTTCTACGCTTTTCCGCAGATCACCAGCACAGGTATGACTGGTGACGATTTCGCTATGGGTTTGCTGAAAGAACACTCCGTGGCGGTCGTGCCAGGCTCAGCGTTTGGGCCAGGCGGAGAAGGGTATGTACGCTGCTGCTATGCCACATCATATGAAGAGGTCGCTGAAGCGCTTGAAAGAATTCAAAGCTTCATAGAATCAAAGAAATAACTATTAGACTATATATTGATCTAATTATTTATAAATTATCAAGGGCTTAGGAGCCTAATACATGAATGTTCAAGACAAACGACAATGGATAGTGATCGGTGTGCTTGTGGTTGCTTTAGCCTGCTTGGCCGGTGTGGTCATATTCGGCGGCGGGGCCTGGTTCCTCTCCCAAAAAGGAGACGGCTCTACCTCCACAAACGAAGACCAGGATGGAACAACGGTATCTGATTCAGATTTAATTTTGGTACCCTTCGAATCTGTTGTTCAAATTACTGCATGGTATCTGGAAGAAGACACTTACTATATGGGTTGGACCGGTTCCGGCACAATCATATCTGCTGATGGTTTAATCCTCACCAATGCTCATGTTGTATTACCGGATAAATACTTCCCGGTTGACGCCCTGACTATTGCGCTGACAGTTGAAGATGATAAACCCCCTGTTGACATGTATACCGTTGAAGTGCTGCAGGCAGACGAAGCGCTTGATATTGCTGTGTTGCAGATCACAGCAGACTACGATTTCAATCCGATCGATAAAAACGATCTTGATCTCCCCTTCGTTCCCCTTGGCGACGCAGATTCGTTGATCCTCGGAGAAGCAATAACAATCCTCGGTTACCCCGGGATTGGTGGAGCAACCATCACGCTTACAGCCGGAGAGGTCAGTGGTTTTACCCAGGACCCTGCATATGGAGATAGAGCATTCATCAAAACCAATGCCACTATTGCAGGTGGAAACTCAGGCGGTCTCGCAGTTGATTCTGAAGGCCGGCTGATCGGTGTTCCAACCCAGCTCGGTTATGGTGGTGACGACCAGTTCGTTGACTGCCGCGTGCTTGCAGACACTAACAAAGATGGATATGTCAACGACCAGGACAGCTGTGTTCCCACCGGCGGATTCATCAACGCCCTACGCCCGATAAACCTCGCCATGCCTTTGATCCAGGCTGCTGAAAATGGCGAAGTTAGCATTGTTGGAATCGCGTCTTCTGGCGAGACTGCTGAAATCCCGCAGGACACTGGTGTTCTCTTTGAGGATTATTTTGAGCCGCCAGACTCAGGCTGGATTGAGTGGGACGGCGATACAACCAGGATTGAATTTATAAGCGGTGATATGCAGATCAGTTTATTTGAAGCAAATTATTTTGAATGGAATAACCCCGGACTATGGTTCACCGATGTGATATTAAGCGCCTTTGTACATATTGACGAACCTGTTGGAGATGCCTCCTTTGGTCTTATATGCCGTTATCAGGATATAGACAATTTTTATGGACTTGAGGTTTCAGAAGACGGCTATTTTTGGATCTTTAAATATGTCGCTGGGGAATATGAGGTTATTGATGAGTGGTATGGAACCGACCTGTTCCCCAGCTCTGGCTCTTTTGAGATTTTCGCATCCTGCATTGGCGATGAGCTTGCTCTTGCCGTTGATGGAACTGTGCTGATTTCAGTGAATGACAACAGTTTCTTAGATGGTGATGTTGGTGTGATCGCAGAAACCTGGGATCTTGGTGGGTTCACGGTCTCTTTTGAAGATTTTATCGTCTTTTCAGCGGATTAATTTGATAAGAACCTCCACTCTTGACGCCAGTCTTGATTGAGGTAATATTATGGTGCGTTTAATCAATTTAAATAGAGATTGAAATCATGGGTGTAAATCAAATCATCCAAATTAGAATAAACAAGTTTGCCCAGGCGGGTTCCTTCCGAGGTACCCGTCTATATTTTAAGTTGATTTGTTCATTAAAATCTTTTACCTGTAGTACCGGGAATTTAAATAACTAAATTCTCATCAAAAATTACTGGAGGAAGTAATGACAGAAAAAGCTTTAAACCCTTTTAAGGTCGCACAGGCACAGTTGGATGAAGCTGCAGAGCAGTTAAAGCTCGACCCAGCTATCCATAAACTTCTCAGGACACCCCTGCGTGAACTTCATGTAACTCTACCTGTCCGCATGGACGATGGCTCAACCCAGATATTCCAGGGTTTCAGGGTACAGTATAACGATGCGCGTGGTCCAACGAAAGGTGGAATTCGCTTCCACTGGGAAGAGACGATTGACACAGTCCGCGCACTTGCTGCATGGATGACTTGGAAATGTGCAGTTGTTGATATTCCGCTTGGCGGTGGCAAGGGTGGTATCATCTGTGATCCACGCAAACTTTCAATGGGCGAGCTTGAGCGATTAAGCCGTGCATATATCCGTCAGGTTGGACGAATTATTGGTCTTGAAAAAGACTCCCCAGCACCAGATGTATATACAACACCACAGATCATGGCCTGGATGATGGACGAATTTTCTTTCCTTAAAGGCCAGAATGAGTTTGGTGTTATCACCGGTAAACCACTGCCACTGGGCGGGTCTGCAGGCCGCGGCGATGCAACAGCACGCGGTGGGATGTTCTGCCTTCGTGAAGCAGCAAATTTATTAAACGTTGAGCTCAAAGGTGCAACTGGTGCGATCCAGGGGTACGGAAATGCTGGCTCATTTGCTCACATGCTGGCAGAAGAACTCTTTGGGATGAAGATCGTTGCTGTATCAGACTCACGCGGCGGCATCTATAACCCGGATGGAATGCTTTACGAAGAGGTTTTCAAATTCAAAAAGGAAACCGGCAAAGTAGGCGGCTTCCCTGGATCAAAAGAGATCACCAACGAAGAGCTTCTGGAACTTGATGTAGATGTCCTGTTCCCCTCAGCTCTTGAATCTGTGATCACTGCTTCAAACGCAGAGAACATCAAAGCCAAGATCAGTGTTGAGCTGGCAAACGGCCCAACATCACCAGAAGCAGACCTGATTCTATACAAGAACGGCGTTTATATTATTCCAGACTTCCTGGCTAACGCTGGCGGCGTAACTGTTTCGTACTTTGAGATGGTTCAGAACGCTTATGACTACTACTGGGATCTCGAAACAGTGCATGAACGACTCGACAAGAAGATGACCAGTGCTTTCCACGCAGTCCACAAGACCCGCGAGGAACACAAAGTCCATAGCCGATTGGCTGCATATATGGTTGCTATCAACCGTGTAGCAGAGGCTGTTAGCCTTCGTGGTTGGGCATAGTGAAACAAATTTAGTAAACTGAATTTGTTTCTTAGGAGTTTTGTATAGCAAAACTCCACATCATATCTGAAATAAAAACGACTGGCCTTTGCCAGTCGTTTTTTGTTAATCTATCACCAGTCTCGTGAATAAAACAAGAGGTACCTTTCTATATTAGAACTCCAATAGGCTTTATCGTGCGCGCCGGGGAAAACATTGAAATCGTATTCAAAACCCCTGCCTTCCAATTGCTCTATGAATTCTGAGATCGTATTCTTTAGCAGATCAAACTCTTCACCACCGTAGTCGATATAGATATTTGGCATATCATCAGGTTTGATCTCGTCCAACCAGCTCTGATATTCGCCTTCTTCCAGTGAATTAAAAATCGCCAGGCTGTGCATCCCCAATGCCGAGAACATCTCAGGGTTGTTCAATCCAATATAAAATGTCCAACCTGCTCCGCGTGATAATCCACCCAGCGCCCTATTCTCAGCTCCCTCTTTCACACGATAATTATCTTCAATATAAGGCATCACATCATTGATCAGATCATCCTCAAAAAAGTCCTCATCAGGATATTCAGAGCCCAGGTCTTCAGGCAGGACTATGATAATAGGGGAAATTTGTTCTGCTGCGATCATTTCGTTTGCGGTTGAGATCAGTCCTAAGTCTCCCCATTGGTCTTTTCCATAATCCTTGCCGTGAAGCAAATACAGGATCGGAAATTCCCGCTCAGGCAGTTCATCGTAGCAGGGCGGCAAATAAATATTGAAATTCATCGGCCCGGACATTCCTCCTACAAATATTCCATCTTCGAGGATCTGTCCTTTAACAAGAAGGCATGCTTCGGTTGTTGGAGGTGGCACTGGTGTATTTGTCGAAGTGGGAGCGACTGTTTGGGTAGGGGCGAGGGGCGTTTGTGTTTCCGTTTGGACAGCGGAAGCTGTCTGAGTGGGTTCCGCTGAATTTTCAGCTAATGTGGGACCACACGCAGTTAAAACTGATATGAATACTGCAGCCGTAATGACGACCGCAATTCTAGATATATCTTTAATGAATCTCATTCTTATCCGCTGAAGCGCTCTTCCCGCCATACATCCGCATCATTATGATATCCAGCCTGCTCCCAAAAGCCCAGCTGGTCATCTACCTTGAATTCCAAGCCGCGCAGCCATTTGGCACCTTTCCAAAAATATGGCACCACAATATCATCTCTGTCCACAATGTTTCCAATGATCCCGCGAAGGGGATAACCGTGTTCAGGGGTGATGGGTTCTCCCTCAAAGTGAGTTGCCAGTAGGAAATTATCAGCCCGGACTATCTCCAACGGGAGGTTGGCCGTGAAACCATACTCAGCATGTTGGATCAAATATTTTGCATCTGGTTTTACTTTGATAAATCCTTCTTCTAT
>JAUWSD010000048.1 GCA_030610225.1 Chloroflexota bacterium | reverse complement strand
GGCGCATGCCATAGTTTCGAGGAGGGTGTTTGGGGTGCCATCGTGCTCGCTGGGGCTGACAGCCACCATTGCGCTGCGGTATAGCTCTGCCATTTGCTGAGGGGTTTGGCGGGGCAGAAGCTCAACATTTGCTTCAATGCCATATTGGCGCACCCATTTTTCTGGCTGGGCTTCTCTCTGCATAACCGGGCAAACAAATTTCACCTTTGGGTTTTGTTCCAGAACTTTAGGAATTGCGGCAAAGAAAACATCGTTGCGGACATAGGAACGCAATCCGCGTGGATTGATCACGATCGGGCTGCGGTCCTTCAGGTCGGTCGGGGGGAAGAAAATATTCTTATTTATGCCGCCACCGCCGGGGAGAACAATAGTTGCTTTGTCAGGTGACAGCCCCCACTCTTTTGCGAGGTGAATATCACGCTGGCAGTCTGCAAGCAGGGCGTCAGTTCTGCTGACCGCCTGTCTGGTCAGGTCTCCCATCTTTGAGTTTGAGACCGCGTGCAGGGTAAAGTCATTGCCCCAAACAGACATCAGGAGAGGCATTTTTGGGTCTGCAAGAGCGGTAGTCATGCCCTCAAAAGGAATCCTGAGTGCGTGAACGATATCAGGGTTGATCTCATTTATTATTTTATTGAGCACCTCAGCGCTCTGCTGTAATCTGGAAGGGATTAATTCCTGACGGATCCTGGTTCGGACTGCCGGGGGGAGAAGCGTTCTCAGGAGCTTGACCCTTTTTGCAGTTGTCCCTTGCTCGGAACCGCTGAGCGGGAAAGGCAGGTTGTGAAGTGAGGACAGCTTGAAGTCGGGGGATGATGTGTGTAAACTGGCTAAATGCACCTCGTGTCCCATATCTATAAAATAGCGCATCCAATTTAATGCTGTTGGAGAGCGGCCATCTGCCACAAAGAGTATTTTCATTTGGCGGCCTTTGTAACTGTGTTGAGTGCATGGATGAATTTATCTGACATGGTGTCGATATTAATTTCTTCCAGTGTGATGCGGAATGATTCTGCTCCCATTTTTCTCAAACGCGACAGGTCAGATAGAGCATCTTTTAAAGTTGATAAGAGCGCATCCGGATCGTCAGGCGGGATTAACCAGCCGTTTCCCGGTCGGACAAGATCGTCCTGGGTGCCGTCTCCCTGTGCAACTATCACTGGCAGGCCATTTGCCATTGCTTCCTGTACTGCCAGTCCCCCTGTGCCGGGCAAGATGAACAGGTCTGTTTCATCATAGTAAGGTTTTAATTCTTCACCAAATTTCGCACCCACAAAAACCACATTTGGATAAGATCTGGCTGCGGCAAGCTCAAAATGGCGTCTATCGGGGCCATCACCAGTGATGACTATGTTAGGCTGTTCTTCAAGTTTGGCGCAGGCTTCGAACAAGCTGTCGAGTTTTTTGCGCATCTGGAGACGGCCAACGAAGAGGAGATTCAGTGGGCTTGTTTTTTTATTTGCTTTTTGAGGCGGCGGGGAAGAAGGACGGTGGGCGGCTGCATTATGTGCAACAAAAACCTTACCCGCAGGTATGCCCAATTCAATATATTCTTCAGCTCCGCGTTCACTGTAGCTTATCAGCCCATCCAGGTTTGAGAGAAGATCGATGCGCCGCTTTGTTCTAACTCCGCTGAGAAAACCGCTGATCGGTGGGGTGCCAAGTCCCCAGCCAAGCACTTTTCGTGACCTGGCGTGCATCCAATCAATTGCATCAGGAGTGCTGAGGTAACGGGCGTTTGCTTCTACTATCAGGGCGTCAGGATCAGTTTCTTCAAGCCAAGAGATGATATTTTTTTGCCTGCATAGATAGAACTGTTTTGAAAACAAGTGCTGATTGTCAGCTTTAGTGATACTGACACTATCGATCTGTTTTGCAGTGTTGATCGCTTCAATTTGGCGCGGCTCACCAGCAAAGAGAGATAGCCCGTCGTCACACTTGGATGCTAAAGTCTGGAAAAATGGGGCGCGGTAAGAGGGCAGCACCCTTTGCTGCAGACCCAGCTTTCCTTTAAATGAAGTTGCTATCTTCTTTGCCATATTTTTATTTGAATGCGTCCAAATACGCTTCGGTCATTTTGTCCAAATCAAAAGCCTGTTCAGCTCTTTTTCTGGCAGCTTTGCGGTATTTCTTATTATTATCAATTACCTCGAGTGCTGCTTTTGCAAGAGCTTCGACATCAGGCGGGTCAAGTTTCCAGGGGTCTCCTCCATAATCAACGATCTGGCCAGCACCATCGGTGACAAGCTCTTTCAATGCTCCAGTGTCAAAGGAGACAACAGGCAGGCCGCAGGCAAGAGCTTCGATAACAGAATTTGGGCAGGCGGCGTTGGTATCAGATGCAAATAGCAGGTGGGCAGAGCGGTTCAATTCGATGATCTGCTCAGGAGAGACATAACCGTGCCAGAGGATCGGCACTTCTGACTTTTCGTTCCACTCCATCTTTAAATCAGCAGATGTCTTCCCAGCTACAGCAAGCTCAACATGGAGATCATGTTCAGTAGAGAGTAGATTCACCAGCTTTACAGCAGTTTCAAGGCCGATCTCATATCCCCCGCCAAAGTTGCCTTCAACAAGCTGTATCCGCACAGTTTCCTTTGAAAGTGATAGGGATCCTTTAGGCTTATATTTGGATAGATCGATACCGTTATGAACGACAACATTTGGGACTTTTGTTGGGCCATGTTTACGCTCCCACCATTCTCTTGAGAATTTACTTTGATAGACGATCCCGTCAGCGATCCTGCTGCGGATGGTTGAGAGCACTATATTTCCATATTCTGCCCGAAAAAAATGTTTGATCCCGGTATATTTCTTTCTGTGGATCCAGTTCATTCCGTTCAGGCGCTGGATGATCGGGATCCCCTTATTTTTAACATTCCGGAGCTGGGGTATCTGGCGAGTGCCACCGATCACCAGAACGCCGTCATAATGACTTTCTTCCAGATCTGTGCAAACATCAACACCCCTGGTCTTTAACCCGGCTGTGAATTTTTTCTGAAAACTGACCATGCCTCCTGTTCCGTGAACTTTAGGAACAAGACATAGGCATTTGGTTTTCTTAACGGAACCATCTTTTTCCATATCTTAATGTTATCTGGAAAACACAAAAAGCAAAAGGGGCATATTAGTCTATTAAATTAGATCAATTGACATTTCTGCGTGGTTTTTCAATCAGTTCAGGGATGATATAATTGCCCTTACGGAGGATGTTAAATGGAAATAACTTGGTATGGATTATCCTGTTTCAGGATCACAGAAAGGGGCATGTCAACGATCGTAACTGACCCCTATGATCCAGTGAAGACAGGTTTAGATGAAATAAAACTTAAGGCTGATATTGTGACTATTAGTCATGATGCTCCCAGCCATTCAAATTTGAAGGCTGTAAAAGAGCAAAAGTGGGTTATTACCGGACCCGGAGAATATGAGATCGGCGGTGTTTTCCTGAATGCTCTGCGGGTAGGAGACAGGGAAAAGAACGGAAATAATATTGTTTGTGTGTATGATTACGAAGGTTTAACTGTTGCGCACTTGGGTGACATACAGGATGTGCCAAAGAGGAAAGAGCTTGAGTCTATGGGATCTGTCGATATTCTCCTGGTACCTGTAGGTGGTGGCAAAGGGCTGGCAGCTGGCAAGGCCGCTGAAGTCGTGAACCTGATCGAACCAAAGATCGTGATCCCCATGCATTTCAAAACCGATGATCTGAAACTCGAATTGACGGGTTTGGACACCTTCCTGAAGCAGATGGGTTCCGGTAAGGAACTTGAAGTGTTGGATTCGTTGAAGATCAAATCAAAAGACCTACCAGAAGATACAACATTGGTTGTGTTGAACCACAAGCGTTAGATCGGAGAATTTTGTGTTGGGTGTAAAACTGCTGATGACCTGGGATATTCTGCCTGGAAAAGAACAGGATTATTTCGAGTTTCATATCCGGGAATTTATCCCAGCACTGGAAGATATCGGTTTGATATTAAATGAAGCCTGGATCACAGTTTATGGTCAGGGACCTAAACTTTCAGCTGAAGCCTTGCTCCCCAGCCTGGATAAAGCGCTTGACTTGATCAAATCTCAGGGGTGGGACGATCTATCTATGCAATTAGGAGATTTCGCGGAGAATTTTGACTATAAGGTTATCCCGGCAAAAAAGAGCTGGTAGATTTAGATATAATTACCATGAGAAAGGCCAGCAATATTCATTGCTGGCCTTTTTATTTTAACCGAGCAAAGATGTGTTTATAAAAATCAGAGAGTTTGATTTCAAACTTTATCTTATAATTAAATCAAGATGAGCAGAAAATTTCAGCGTTTAATTGAGGATTTCATCTGTCAGAATTGCGGGAAGTCAATTTCAGGTGACGGATATACCAATCACTGTCCAGTTTGCTTATGGAGCAAGCATGTTGATATTAATCCGGGGGACAGGCTGGCAGAATGCCAGGGTTTAATGGCACCGATAGAGATTGACAGGAAAAAAGGGGAGTATCGGATATTGCACCGCTGCGTGGACTGCGGCCATGAAAAGTGGAACAAGGCTGATAAGGTAGATGATTTTGAGGTAATCCTCCAAATTGCTGCTGAACAGAGCATGAAGTGATATTTATGAATTATGAGAAGCGGCGCCTTAGGATGGTGGATTATCAGATCAAGAGCAGGGGGATCAGGGATGATCTGGTTCTCGAGGCGATGAAAAAAATTGAGCGTCATCTTTTTGTTCCGGAAGAACAGGTCCGATATGCATATAATGATAGACCTCTGCCGATAGGACTTAACCAAACCATCTCCCAGCCTTATATCGTTGCCCTGATGACCGAATTTCTTAACCTGAAAGGCAGTGAAAAAGTGCTGGAGATCGGGACAGGTTCCGGATACCAGGCTGCTATTTTGGGAGAGATCGCTGCAGAAGTGCATACTGTTGAAAGACATGCGGAATTGGCAGAAAGAGCATCAAGTCTGATAGCGTCTCTTGGGTATACTAATGTTCATGTTCACCTTGGTGATGGTTCCTTGGGGTGGACGGATGAAGAGCCATACGATGCTGTGCTGGTTACAGCTGCGGCACCGGAAGTTCCAGAACCCCTGAAGGATCAGCTCATTGAGGACGGCAGACTGGTGATCCCAGTAGGGCATCCAAGGGCACAGTTGTTGGAAGTCTGGCAGAAAAAAGCTGGAGGATTTGTGCAGGAATGTGTAGCAAATGTTGCTTTTGTACCTCTCTATGGTGAACATGGCTGGGATAAAGATCCCAGAACAAATTTTAACTATTAACTAAAATGGGCATATGAAAAATAAAAAATTCTATCTGACAATACTGGTTCTTCTGATCTTTATATTAAGCGCTTGTGATTCAAATACAGGTGAAAGCGATCCATATCAAATTGTAGTTTCTACATCTATCATAGGAGATGTAGCTGAGCAAATAAACGGCGGGATATTGAATATAAAGGTCTTATTAGCACCCGGGGTCGACCCGCATAGCTACCAACCCACGCCCCAGGACATTGCTGCCATCACTGAAGCAGACCTTGTGCTGATTAACGGCTATGGGCTTGAAGAATATCTCAACTCGATCCTGAATGATGAAGAATATAATGAAAAGATCGTAGTTGTGTCTGAGGGGATAGAGATCGATGATGGTGATCCGCATGTCTGGCTTGACCCAACCAATGTGGTCGTCTGGGCTGAGAATATCAGTGATGCATTTGCAGTATTACAAACGAAAAATGAAACCGAGTTCCGGGAGAATGCACGTGATTATATAAACCAATTGAATGAACTTGATAACTGGATATTTGAGACTATAGACCAGATCCCTATGGAGAATCGTGTTTTAGTGAGTGATCATCTCTCAATGGGATACTTTGCAGACAGGTATGGGTTTGAGCAGGCAGCGACTATCTCACACAGCGCCAGCAGTCTGGCGGAACCCTCCGCGCATGAACTGGCCGAGCTGATAGACTTGATAATCGATCTGGGATTGCCTGCAGTATTCATCGGGCATGATGTCAATCCTGAACTTGCTGAGAGCCTGACGAGTGACCTTGGGATCATGCTGGTGGAGCTGTATATCGGTTCATTGAGCACAGATGAAGGGCCAGCAAGTACTTATCTTGAACTAATGCGCTACAATGTAGAAGCGATCGCGTCAGCATTAAAATGAACTTTATTGCTGGAATAATATAATGAACTGGATATCCAAATTAAACCCATTCCCTAAACGCACTGAGCATATTCATGACGCCACTTTCCTTGAAGTGCATGATGTGATGGTGCAAATGAATGATCACAAAGCCTTGAATGATCTGAGTTTTAAACTGGGTGGTGGAGAGCAGATCGCAGTGGTAGGGCCGAACGGCGCGGGAAAAAGCACGTTATTTAAATTGATAGCAGGTGTGATCAAACCGGATAGAGGGTTTGTTCATCTTGGGGGGCATGCTCCTGGAAAGCATATTTGCATCGCATATTTACCTCAGCGCAGTGAAGTTGTCTGGTCTTTCCCGGCGACGGTTCGTGATGTGGTCATGATGGGGCGGGTCAGACGGCTTGGACTTGGGGGTTGGCCAAAGAAGATAGACTGGCAGAAAGCTGAAGAATATATGGAGACTGTGCGCATCACTCATCTGGCAGACCGTCAGATCAGTGAACTCTCTGGAGGGCAGCAGCAGCGCATGTTCATTGCTCAGGCACTCACTCAGGAAGCTGAGTTGATGCTGATGGATGAACCTTTCAGCGGTTTGGATGCTGTTTCGCAGGAAGAGGTAATGCGTATCATTGGAATGCTCAAAGAGCATGGTGTAACCGTGATGGTAGCCATGCATGACCTGAGTATGGCATCAAAAAGGTTTGAGAAAGTGATGCTCCTGAATCAGACGATCAAAGGCTTTGGGAATCCCGGAGATGTGTTTACAGAACAGAAATTGATGGATGTTTATGGGAATCATTTGCATATTGTAAAAACGGAGGATGGTGTCATGTTCGTAGACGATGCCTGCTGCTGATGGTTGATCTGATCTTCTCACCTCTTGAATATGTGTTTATGCAGCGCGGTATGGCGGCGGCAGTATTGGTCGGGATAGTTTGCGCGCTAGTGGGGACCTACATTGTTCTGCGTGGGATGGCGTTTTTTGGGGATGCATTGGCGCACTCGATATTGCCGGGAATTGCAGTCGGATATGTGATTAACGGCGGCGCTGGTGGCAGCCTGTTCTGGTGGGGACTGGTAACAGCAGTGCTGGCATCTTTGGGTATTGGATCGATAAGCAAACGGGCAAAGCTGAGTGAGGACACATCGATCGGGATCATCTTTGCAGGGATGTTCGCCCTGGGTATAGCCCTGATATCAACTGTGGGGGGCTTTGCGGTCGATCTGGCGCATTTATTGTTCGGAAATGTATTGGGAGTTACAAATCAGGATTTATGGCTGACAGGGGGTCTGGGTGGAGTTGTGATCATCCTGATAGTTTTCTTCTATAAAGAGTTCATGGTGCTTTCTTTTGACCCAGTGCTGGCTTCTACTTTGAGGTTACCTGTAAAGATGCTGGAAAATATGCTGCGCATCATGATCGCAGTTACTATCGTAGTATCACTGCAGACTGTCGGGATCGCGTTGATGGTGGCGATGCTGGTCACACCTGCGGCGACAGCTTTCCTTCTGACAAAGCGCATGCATCACATGATGCTGCTATCAGCTCTGTTCGCCGTTGCTGCTGGCATCTTTGGTTTGTATGTGTCTTACTATGTGGGAATCCCATCTGGAGCTTCGGTTGTGCTGGTCAGTACCCTGTTCTTCTTGATAGTTTTTGTGGGACAGTCTATGAAAAAGAAAGCTAGCTGATCTCTTTTATCGCCAATTTAATTTCACCTATAACTTTTTGATCTTCTTCATTATTAAGTGCAATCTTCAGTTGCTGCAGGGAATCTTTTCCGCCGATCTGACCTAATGCCCAGGCTGTGTGCTGACGGACCAAGGGTTCAGGTTCGCTGCGAAGCAGTTCTGATAAGTGGGGGATCAGTTCCATATTTTTTGTATTTCCCAAAGAGGTGACAATATTTCTAAGATAGCCGCGGCGTTTTGCCCGTTTGACGGGACTGCCCTTAAATTTGAGGTTGAACTCTTCGGGTGTTAGTTTTAGCTCTGAGATCAGACCTGGTTG
>JAUWSD010000203.1 GCA_030610225.1 Chloroflexota bacterium | reverse complement strand
GCCCTGGCGATGGCCACCCTCTGCCTCTGACCGCCTGAAAGGGTGATCCCTCTTTCTCCCACGACTGTGTCATAGCCTTCAGGCAATTTCGTAATAAATTCATGTGCCAAGGCTGCTTCAGCGGCTTTGATAATGTCTTCTTCGCTCGCATCGGGGTTGCCGAAAGAGATATTCTCCCGGATGGTTGATGAGAACAGCAGGGAGGTCTGCAGAACCAATCCAATATTCCGCCGCAGTTCGGCCAGATCGTAATCACGCACGTCTTTGCCGTCCACTAATACGGCACCTTCATCTATATCGTAGAATCTTGGGAGCATATTTATCAAGGTGGTTTTACCTGAGCCTGTCGCGCCAATGATGCCGATGGTCTGACCGGGTTCAACAGAAAAATCTATATCCAATAGTGATGGCTGCTTTTCACCTTTATAAGTGAAGGTGACATTCTTAAATTCAACCTGGCCTTTTACTTTGCCAGGCTTGATCGCTGATTCTTTTGACTTTATCTCTGCTTCCTGGTCCAGTATCTCAAAGACACGGATGGCACCTGCAGAGGCTTCACCCGCTGAATTGACATACCAGGCTATATGCTGGATCGGCATAGAGAGGATCAGAACATAGCTGTTGAATGCCACTATCTGGCCAACAGTCATTTCCCCGGTCATGACCATCTTTCCACCAAAGAAGATGATCAGGATCATGCTGATCACGACCAGGAAGTTTGTGGTTGGCATGATCTTTGACCATTCATTGATGACATTAACACGGGCATGCCAAAGTTCTTGATTCTTCTTCTGGAAGCGGTCGATCTCATGTGGTTCCCGGCTGAAAGCGCGGACAACCTGAACGCCGGTTACGTTTTCTTGGAGTCTTGAAGAGAGGTCGCCGAGGGCTTTGTCGATCGAATAGAATAATTTACTGACCCTGCCGCCGAAGTCTGTGGTGATCACCACTAGGGGAATCATGGGGATAAAGGCGATCAGTGCCAGACGAATATTTGCAGAGAGCATCAGGCCAATTGTGCCGACCAGAATGAATATGACCTGCAGGATCTCAATCGAACCAGTACCCAGGAAGAATTGCATTGAGCGGACATCTTCTGTACAGCGGCTCATCAGCTGCCCTGTTTGGGTGTGGTCATGGAATGTGAATGACATGTGTTGGATATGATCGAAGAGCTTATTTCTAAGATCATATGCAATGTTCATTGAAATATACTCGCTTAGATAGCGTTGAACAAAACCGAGTACGGCTCTAACTGCGCCAACTCCCAATATCAGAAGTGCTGCTTTACCGAGGATATCAGAATTATGGTTGACGATACCTTCGTCGATCACATCTCGAATGATATTTGGCACGACCAGCTGGGCAACAGTCAGTCCTGCCAGGGTGAGAATTGCTCCGAAGAAGTGCCATTTATACTTCCCGATCAAAACCTTGAGTTTAAGTAAAGATTTCATTTGATTATTTTTCTACCTGTATATTGAAAAGTTTTTCCTGTTCGTCCACAATGTTGATATCAGCTTTTCCTTCAGATACCTGCTCTTCCTCTTCTTTGATCTCATAATGTGAGAGATCTGAATAGTAGATATTGGTTTTTAGCAGGTATTCACCTTTGGGATTCTCGTCCCTCAGATGCAGAGTAAGTTCAAATTTGTGCTCAATTATCTCGACAATGCTCATGCTTGAGATCAGATTTCCATCCTTGGAAAATATCTCAATTTCGATATTTGGTTTTTCCAGGAAGGGTGTTATCTCGATCTGGAGCTTAATCCTATTAGTACCTTGATACGGTTCAATATGTGTTTTTTCAAAGCGGATATTTTCCGGTGGTTGTCCATTATTATCCGGCTCTGTAAAGAAAGGTTCCATCACTTATCATTTCCTTATAAATTTGGGAGTAGATATTATAACGGATTATGAAATTGAATTGTTGGAATTTAGGTGAATTTAACTTTTAATCGCAGCCAGCTTCAAGGTGCTCTTCATAAGTTATTGAGAATGTATGGCTATTAGAGCCATCACATTTAGCTCTGAAGAAAAAATAGGGAGAATCATCAGGATAAGCAACCGCTACCAGAGTGTCAATATTGGGGTTTGAGATCGGGCCTGGTGGAAGCCCATAATAAAGATATGTATTGTAGGGTGAGTCAAATTCAAGATCAGCATAGGTGAGGGGGTTTGGCCACCAATTATCAGCTGAGCTGACTGCATATTGAACGGTGGGGTCTGTCTCTAGCAGCCATCCCGCATTCAGTCTGTTGTAGAAGACTGAAGCGATCAGGGCTTTTTCTTCATCCAGTACAGCCTCGCGCTCAATGATGGATGCCAGGGTCACTGCTTCAAATAATGATAGGCCATTATCTGATAGGGCTGCGATCAGATCGTCATAGATGTTTGCTGCAAATTCCTGCATGAACATATCCAGGAGCTCAGCTTCGGAGATTTCGCGCTGGATCACATATGTGCCCGGGGCGAGGAAACCCTCGACAGAAGCAGACAACGGCAAATTCGGAGGGAGCGGACTATCTATTGGCAGCGAGGATGCTATTGACAGGAATTCGTTCTTATCGAAATCCATGATCCCTGAAACTGCCAGATGGTC
>JAUWSD010000064.1 GCA_030610225.1 Chloroflexota bacterium | reverse complement strand
TGAGCGCAGAAGAAGCCAAACAACCTGAAAGAGAGCCTGCTGACGAGATCGAGAAGATGATCAATGCTCGTAGGGCAGCTAAAGATAAAACCACAGGTGCTAAATTCTGCAGTGAATGCGGAAGTAAAATCCAGAAGGGAGATAATTTCTGTATGAGCTGCGGAAAGGCTCTATAGATTTTAATTTTCATGAATAGAACAAAAACAATATTATTAATATTAGGAATATTCCTGCTTGCTGCATTCTCAGGATGTGATCAGCAAAGCAATGAAGTGCTTGATAATCAGATTGAAGATCAAGCGCAGAATGTTGTGGCTGATAGTATGGAGGTTGAAGAACCTGCTCCAGTCCCTGAGTTTGAAGCTCCTGTGGATACACCAGATTCAATAAATGGACAGCAAATCTTTACTGAGAATTGTGCCAGATGCCATGGCCCAGATGGGCTGACGGAACCAATGTTGATCGGGGCCCAAGTCTCAAGTTTCTCATCTGCTCCGATCTTATGGTATGAGACCATATCTATAGGCAGAGAGGGTTCCGAAATGGCTGCTTTTGAGGATGTCCTGGATGTGCAATCCCGCTGGGATGTTCTGGCATACATATATAGTCTAAGCTCCAATATCAGTGAATTGAGGATGGGAAAAGCTATCTTTGATGATGTCTGCAGCGAATGTCATGGGACTGATGGAACAGGTTCGGGGCTAAATGAAGCCCACATGACAACAGATTTTACAGATCTGACAATAATGTCGATGATCTCAAATGAATATATTTATGGCGCGATCACTCCCGGAATCGGAAATGATATTCATGTAATCGAGGGTTTGGATGACTTCACCAGAGCATCAGCCGCTTCCTTTGTTAGAACATTATCATTTCCTTACACTGAAGAGATAGTTCTTCAAGAAGAAAGCGATGAGGTTGTTGAGGAAGATGTGATTGAAGAAGAAGTAGAAGAAACGGTGCTGATAGATGTCGAGGGAATCGTCATCAATAGTGTAAGCGAAGAGCCAGTCTCAGATCATGCGGTTACTTTGATGGTACTCAATCACATGTCGGTGGATGATACAGTTGAGTATGAAGATACCACTAATGCTGTTGGTGAATACTCTTTCTCAGATATTGAGGTTTCCAGCGAAGCAATCTATCTGGTTTATACAGATTATAAGGAAGTCACATATCAATCTGATTATGCAGGTGTAGGTTTAGATGTTGAATTAGAAGTATTTACGATAGAAGTATTTGAAGCAACTACTGATCTTGATAACTTGGAGATCGAGACGATTGAGGTCTTCTTCGTATTTCATGAATCAGGAACAATTGTCGTCCAGGAAAATTGGCAATTCAAGAATGTTGGCACACAGACGGTCCTTCCATCAACAGATGGAACGAGCTCACTCTTAATCGATCTACCAGCGAATGTTGCTAATATGGGTTTCAGTGAGTATTCGACCATTCAGCAAATGTCAATGACAGAGACTGGTTTCCAAATTGAGCAGCCCTTCATTCCGGGTGAAGACTCAGGGTATCTATTATTTGCCTATGAGGTTCCATATTCAAATAAATTTGAATGGACAAGGACATTACCTTTGCCTGTGAACCAGGCCAATGCATATGTTCCCGTTGACACTGTTACGATCAGCAGCAGTGATGCGACTTACATCCAGGAGAGAATGTTTAACAATACTCCTTTTGATGCGTATGAATTTGAACAGGAAGATGGGGTATTATCATTAACTGTTAAAGGTAGAAACCCATACAGCGAATCAGGACTCAATCTTGATCAGGAAGTAATCAATATAATTATAGGTACAGCATTATTTGCAGTAGTTTTAGTGGGTTTCATCCTCTATATGCGCAAATCCAAGAAAACCGATGGGGATTTCGAAACATTATCTTCAGACGAGATCCTGGATCAGATCGTCGCTCTGGACGAAGCTTTTGAAAATGGTGAGATCAAAGAATCTGAATATAGTGAAGAACGTAGTGCATTGAAAGAACTTTTGCAGGTAACTTTAGAAGATGATCAAAGTTAAGAAGCTGGGCAAGAGGTTTGGGCTGAAGACAGTTTTAAATGGTCTGGACTTCGAAGTATCCTCTGGTGAATTTGTTGCCTTTCTTGGTCCTAATGGAGCGGGAAAGACAACTTTTTTAAGGATATTAGCTTCTCTTTCAAAACCCACAAATGGTGAAGTATCTATAGCAGGTTATAAGCTTCCTCAGCAAGCATCAATTGTGCGGAGGAAACTGGGTGTGCTCTCACACCAACCACTTTTATATGTTGACCTGACAGCTGAAGAGAATCTCAAATTTTTTGGAAGATTATATTCAGTCACGAATATGGATGACCGCATTAAAGAAGTTCTGGAGATCGTTGGATTGAGGAAACGCAGCCGAGATCTGGTGCGGACTTTTTCAAGGGGGATGCAGCAGCGCTTGGCAATTGCCAGGGCAGTCATTCACGACCCTGATCTTCTCTTATTGGATGAACCTTATACTGGACTAGATCAGGATGCGTGTGTGATGCTGGACGAGATCTTGAGGTCAGTTTCATCTGAGGGAAGAACCGTCGTGATGACTTCGCATGATATGGCTAGGACTGAAGATATCGCATCAAGGTTTGACATCCTGTCAAAAGGCAGGATCGTGGCATCAACCCAGAAGAAAGATATCCCAGAGCATGGGTTATTAAAATTTTACAAAGAAGCTGTTGAGGAGGGTGTAAATGCATAAGAACAATAAAACATCCTTCTTCAAATCAGTTTGGGCGATAGTGTGGAAAGATCTGGCAGCAGAGCTTCGCAGCCGGGAATTAATGACAGCGATGTTGATGTTCGCGGTTCTGGTGATCCTGATCTTTAATTTTGCACTTGATCTGAATCCTAATATTCAGAAAGAAGTCACTCCTGGAATTTTGTGGGTCACATTCGTTTTTGCTGGAACATTGGGCTTGAACAGATCAATGGCAGTAGAGAAGGACAGGGGCTGTCTGGACGGTTTGCTTCTGGCACCTGTGGACAGGAATGCGATCTATTTTGGAAAAATGATAGGCAATCTCTTGTTCATGCTGATCATTGAAGCGATCGTGATCCCCTTATACAGTATTTTATATAATATGAATCTGTTCAATCCAGGACTATTACTGACAATCCTGCTTGGGTCGATAGGGTATGCAGCGGTAGGAACATTATTATCCAGTATGGCAGTGCATACAAGAACAAGAGATGTTTTGCTACCAATCCTTTTATTCCCTGTCGTTCTGCCAGTGTTGATCACAGCAGTGCAGGCATCTGGGGCATATTTGGCAGGGCAGGACTTTGAATATATATCAAATTCTATCTATATTTTAATTACATATGATGTAATATTTTTGGCTATAGCATATATGGTGTTCGATTTTGTTGTTGAGGAATAAGATCAAGGAGTAAGTATGAAGGAAAAACCAATCGGATTGACAATATTAAATGTTATATCCGTAATTCTGTTGGGAATATCTCTGTACATGTCTCTGGTATTTGCACCAGTAGAGGTAAATATGGGAAATGTTCAGAGAATTTTCTATACTCATGTCTCAGTCGGCTGGTTAGGAATGATCGGATTCCTGCTGGCACTGGTTGCAGGCATCTTATACCTGGTGACCGGTAAGAAACGCTGGGATATTATTGGTGTCGCCGGGGTTGAGGTTGGGTTGGTGTTCTGCTTCTTAAATATCATCTCTGGCTCCGTTTGGGCAAAGGCGACCTGGAATACATGGTGGATCTGGGAACCGAGATTGATCACCGCTACGATCATGGAATTGATTTATATTGCATACATCATGCTCAGACAAAGCATCGATGAACCAGACAGACGGGCTCGTTTTGGAGCGATCTATGCGATCGTCGGTTTTGTCAGTGTTCCATTGACCTTCTTATCGATCAGGATCTGGAACACAATTCATCCGGTTGTGATCGCAAGCGGGGATGCAGGTGCAGATACTGGTATGAATATGACAGACAACATGCAAAAAGCCTTCTTCTTCGCTCTTTTCACATTTACTGTGATCGGGGTAACTCTGCTCTGGCATCGCATCAGGCTCGGATTTTTATCCGATAAGATCGAACAATTGAAAATGAAGATGGTTGAGTAAAGGGAAAGAATATGAATATACCTGATACGACTGATTTTATGATCCTAGGTTTTACTGTGATCTTTGTACCAATGATTATTTATGTTATTAGCCTAGCAACCAGATACAAGAAATACAAGGCAGATATAATTTACCTGGAAAATGAAGAATAATAATAGGGCGGGAATTCCCGCCCTTTTTTAATAAATAGATATATTATCTATCCCAAATATATGGTGATTTTGTGAATATAAGCCCTTTGACGGGGGAATAGAGATTACAGAATGATTGACGAGATTTAGTTTCGTTAAATAAAAAATGAGAGCTTGCTCTCATTTTTTATGATCTTCTGCTAGAATTAGGTATCAACTAATTAAGTGAGGAAACTATGCCAAAAGATGCTGAAAACATCCAAACAAAGACAGTTTCAGAAACTGAGAATTATATTATTTGGGAAGTTGAAGAGCCAGATGGAGAAAAAACATATCATCTGGAATTAAATAATGTAACTATTCATTTCTTCAAAGAAGAATGGGATGAGTTCGTTAAATTAATTGGACCTCTAAAGTAATTAATGCCAGAAACCTTTTATTTAATAGATGGGCATGCGCTTGCATACCGGACTTATTTCGCCCTAACTGGTGCTGGAAAGAATGTTGACAGGTGGATAACATCCAAGGGGGAGCAAACAGCCGGTGTATATGGTTTTGCTTCTGTATTGCTGCGCTTGATCGAAACAGAAGAACCAGATTACCTGGCAGTTGCTTTTGATACTGGTAAAACCTTCAGGGATGAGATCTTTCCAGATTATAAAGCTACCCGCGAGAAGATGCCGGACGACCTCAGAACACAGATCATAAGGATGCGGGAATTGGTAGATATTTTCAATATTCCCCGATATGAAATTCAGGGATATGAGGCGGATGATGTCCTTGGAAGCGTAGCAAAAAAGATCGCAGAAATGGGCTATGGGGTGAAGATCATCACTGGTGATAAGGATCTTTTGCAGTTGGTAACTGACAGGATCATCGTGTCACTACCGGGAAAAAGTATTTCGGATTCCACAGACTTTACCCCTGACAAAGTATTTGAGAAGATGAAAGTGCGCCCTGATCAGATCGTGGATTATAAAGCTCTGGTAGGCGACCCTTCTGACAATATACCGGGCGTGAAGGGTATTGGTGTAAAAAGTGCGGAGAAATTCCTGGGCGCATTTGATAATTTAGATGGGGTCTATGAGAATATAGAAACATATAAACCTGGACAAATTAATAATCTGAAAAGAGATAAAGAGCAGGCTTACATGAGTCAGAAATTGGCTCAGATCGTAACGGACATTGATATACCCGTTGATATGGAAGGGGCAAGGACTTCAAATTTCTCACCGGATAAAGTTGAGAAGCTTTTCCGGGAGATGGAATTCAGAACATTGATGCCCCGACTAAAAAGAATTATCAATGGATATGGGCTTACCACTTCAGCAGGAAGCGGCAAGCAGATGAGCATGTTTTCAGCAGGTTTTGAGAATGATACGACCGGTGATGTCGATGAAATTGTAAAGACCATCATAGTTGATACAGAAGAAAAATTAAAAGAGATGGTCAAAGTTTTGAATGCGGCAAAAATGATCGCTTTTGATACTGAGACAACTGGCACAAATAAAATGGAAGTTGATCTGGTGGGGATCTCTTTGGCAGTAGATGGTGAAACGGGATATTACATTCCTGTAGGGCATAGAAGGGGGGACCAGCTGGAGATGGATCTTGTTATTGATGCAATCAGAGAACCGATGACAGATCCCAAAATTGGGAAAGCCGGTCATAATCTTAAATATGATTATGTGATTCTCAAACGTTATGGCTTGGATGTGCAGCCATTGAGTTTTGATTCAATGATCGCTGAATGGTTGAGAGACCCTGGTTCCAGAAACCTGGGTCTGAAGAATCTTGCCTGGGTTAAGCAGGGTATCAAAATGACCAATATTGAGGATTTGATCGGAAAAGGAAAAAGTCAGATCACGATGGCGGATGTTTCGATAGAGAAAGCTGCCCCTTATGCTGCTGCAGATGCGGCTGTGGTGATGATGTTAATCCCGGAACTTGAGAAAGAACTCAAGGAAAAAGAAATATTCCAGATATTTGAAAAATACGAGATGCCATTTATCAACACATTGGCTGACATGGAAATTGCCGGGATAGGGTTAGATACAAAGTTCCTCTCAAAAATGGCTGATGAGTTGGGAACCAAGATGAATGAGTTGGTGGACAATGTATATAAAAGAGTTGGAACTCCATTTAACCTGAACAGCACTCAGCAGCTCTCAGACGCTCTTTTCAAAACTCTGGGACTTACAGCACCAGAAGGCACAAAGAAGACAGCCAGCGGCCATTTTTCTACCGCAGCGAGCGTGTTGGAACAGTTAAGAGATCAGGATGAGATCATTGCGTGGATCCTTGAATACAGGGAATTGGCAAAATTACAGTCAACATATGTTGAAGCGCTACCGCGGCAAGTAAATCAGCAAACAAAACGTGTTCACACTTCTTATTCTCAGACAGGGTCAGTGACTGGGCGGTTGGCTTCAAATAATCCCAATCTTCAAAATATTCCAATCAAGACAGAAGTAGGAAGAAGGGTAAGGGAAGCATTTGTCGCTAAACCCGGGCATCTTCTGCTGGCAGTTGATTATTCACAGGTGGAGTTGAGGATCGTCGCCCATATGTCAGGTGATGAAATGATGATCTCGGCGTTTAATGACGACCAGGATATTCACAGCATTACAGCATCAG
>JAUWSD010000157.1 GCA_030610225.1 Chloroflexota bacterium | reverse complement strand
GCCTATCTGGGCGCATTGGCAGACCCGCAGAGCGACCGCACAGCAGAAGCGCTGAATTATATCCAGAACTTCTATGAACTTGACCTGACAGGGATCGAAGCTCCTGATACTACGGATACAACCGTGGAACCAGTTAGAGATGATCCAGCTGAGGAAGAATCTGAAGGCTCGTTCGGAAAGGTCCTGCTTTGGGGAGTGATCATACTTGTTCTTCTTGGCGCGAGCGGTGGTGCGGTCTACTACCTCTCAAATAGAGAGCAGGAAAAAAGTATCGAAGATGACACATCTTTGTCATCATATCTTAGTGAGCAGTTTGGAAACAACGAAATAGAAGAACCAGGCAAACCAGCTGCACGAAGCGATGCTCCTTTGAACCAGTGGATGACCACATATGTAAAAGGTGATGATCTGTTTGATGACTCTTTCAGCATCGATTCTCCAACAGGCGAATTCCTGGGTGAGTGCGGTGTTGGAATTGCAGACATGATCGGAGTAGGTGATCCAAAGAAGGTGAGTGCATTCGAAGTCTGGCTCTTTGATAAGAATGATATTCAAACGGTCACCAAGGTGCTGATGAGCAACCATCTCTTTGAGGATGATCACAGTCGAAACCGCTTGGCAGCAAAAGGAGAACCGATCCTGGCAGAAGTTGGGCAGGAGCTTGCACTTGAAACTGCAACACTGCAGATGAATGTCAGAGTGGTTGATATTTCCTTTGGGCAGAGCGCCCTCCCAGATAATAGTTACTTTGACAGGATCACTCTTGAACTGACAGTTTGGGAAAAGTAGAAAACAAACAAATTAAAATAAAACGCCTCCATCAGGAGGCGTTTTATTGTTGGGTAGTTTTTATCACTCAATACTGATGATTTTATACTTTGTATTGCCTGTGGGTGCATTTACCTCAACCACATCCCCTGGTTTGTGCCCAAGTAGGGCACTTCCAATCGGAGATTCATTTGAGATACGGCCATCCAAAGGGCTGGCTTCTTTTGCACCAACCAGTTGATATTTCTCTTCAGGAAAATTGTCCTCCTGGATAACGACAGTTGAGCCGACATCTATCAACCCTGAATGCTTTTCTTCTATTATCACCACACCAGCAAGGATCTCTTCATATTCTTTGATCCTGCCTTCTAAGAAAGCCTGATCTTCTTTTGCTTTGTGATAATCAGCATTTTCTGACAGGTCCCCCTGCTGGATAGCAGTTCGCAGCCGTTCAGAAAGCTCAGAACGCTGGCTTCCAACCATATTCTCTAATTCCAGGCGCATATTTTCAGCGCCTTCTTTTGTCAAGTAGTATTTTTCAGACATATTTCTTCCAGATTTACGGTAATGTAAGTGGGTCAAACAACTTTTGATGTTCTTCGATCGCATAGCGGTCGGTCATGCCAGCGATATAATCGCAGACTGTTCTTTCAAGACCAATGGTATCAAATGATTTTTCATACCTCTTTGGCAGCATAGCCGGTTCTTTTACGTAGGCGTTGAATAATTGGCTAATAACTCTTTCAGATTTCTTCTGCATGCGCATTACCCGGTGGTGCCGGTAAAGATTCTGATAGAGGAAATCTTTTAATTCGCGGTGTCTGCGTTGAGTGGCTTCAGAATATCCGCTGACATTAAATTCCAATTTTTGGACATCCAACGGGGATTTTACATTTGCTTTTTGTAATTTTGCTGAAATGGTATTTACTGAATCAGTTACAAGTATACCGATCAATTTCCTGATGAGGACGTGCCTTTCAAGGTCTGTAAGTGTCTGGCCTTCCCAGCCTATCTTCTCGATCAAAATCTCCCAGAACTCTACTCCGGTGAGCATTTCAGGGGAGATCATACCAGAGCGTAGACCATCATCAAGGTCATGCGCTGAATATGCAAGCTCGTCAGCAACATTTGCGATCTGGGCTTCAAGCTGACCACGAAGTTCCGGATCATACTTCCCGGCATCAGAAATATCATACTCGGTTTCGTGTTTTACGATACCTTCACGTACTTCCCAGGTTAAATTCAATCCAGGGAATCCACGGTAGCGGAGTTCCATTTCTGTCACAATTCGCAGAGACTGTTTATTATGGTCGAAACCGTTAAAGTCTCTCATCAGGCTGTTCAGCATCTTTTCGCCAGAATGCCCAAAAGGAGGGTGCCCTAGATCGTGAGCAAGACAGATAGCCTCTACCAGATCACGGTTTGCGCCAATAGCCTTGGCGATCGTGCGCGCGACCTGAGCGACTTCCAATGTATGAGTGAGTCTGGTGCGGAAATAATCCCCCTCGTAATTTATGAAAACCTGGGTCTTATATTCCAGGCGGCGGAATGAGGTTGTGTGCAGTATCCTGTCCCGGTCACGCTGAAAACTGGTGCGGTAATCTGGTTCTTTGTCCGGGTATTCTCTACCCTTGGTGTTCATGCTCAGCATTCCATAGGGGGCGAGGGTTTGTTCTTCGATTTTTTCTAATAGATGCCTGTTATATAACATTTTCTATTCCTCACTGATTGAGCTTTCTTTTATGCAGTTATCTTGTTATGAGATTGAAACCACATCTATAAGATAAGTTTACATCTAAATCCTGAATTAATAGTCTAATTCAGGAAGAATCTACTGTCAAATTACCAAAATCAGGAATTATTGCTGATAACAGTACCTGAAGACCTGCCTTCAAGTACTGATTTGACCGATCCGGGGATTGAGCCTGAAAAGATCTGAATGCTTGTTTTTGGCATGTCTGCTGCTAATGAAAGCATATTCTCAACCTTACTGGCCATCCCACCCGTAACATCCGTGTCAACTGAGCCTGTGATCTCTTTCCTGAAATTTTGATAGTTTCCAGGGGTGATGTTTTGGATAAGCGCTTGTTTATCAGGATAATCTGTGAACACTCCATTCTCTATCCCAGCAAGCAGTATCCGGGTTGGGTTGAATTGCTTTGCCAGGAATGCAAATATATCTTCAGTCGACAGGATCGTTCCGCCCAGCACCTGGTCAAAGGCCACGTCCCCATACACGAGTGGAATTCCACCTTTTTCTATTGCAGTCAGAATTGGGCTGAGTGCTATTTTCTGGATGATATGGTTTGAAACGGATGCAGAAGTGGACATTGAGAAAGAGATAACTGGAAGCCCAACTTTGTGGAGAGCTTCTGTGACGATATTGTTCAGTGACTTTGCCCGGTACCAGACCTCAAAGAATCCCTGCCAGTCTCCTTTGTTCTTAACCCCATTATATGTATCGTGTTTTGAGGCTGCATGGTGGCCAAATGACCCTGAACCATGCCCGATCAGCAGCTGAATATCGGGGTTTGAAGAGTGGAAATCTGCGATCTCATCAGCCAACCTGCTGATCAATTCCAGCTTAGGTGTGTTTGCCTGCGATTTATCTGTGATAAGTGAACCGCCAAGCTTCAGGAAAATAGTCTCACTCATTTTGAGCTCCCAGGCAGGTTGTGATGGTGTTGACAGCACCAGCAGCCATTAGAGCGTCTGAGACTTCCTGACTATTTTCTTTGGTTACAAGTGCGATCATGATCCCGCCGCG
>JAUWSD010000211.1 GCA_030610225.1 Chloroflexota bacterium | reverse complement strand
GTAAAGAGGGTCAAAGCCAAGCATCTCGCACACAGAATTAGTCTCGGGTCTGACCGGGATCGATTCTTCAATAAGTTTAATGCAGACATCGGATTGCTTTGCAATTTCATTGAGAGTTGTGGCCAATCCGCCGCGGGTTGGATCCCTGAGCACATGAATATTGATGCTCGTTTTCAGGATTTCGGAGACCATATGGTTCAAGGGGGCAACATCACTTTCAATATCCGATGAAAAACCCAAATCACCACGGGAATTTAGAACTGCAATCCCATGATCCCCAAGAAAACCGGAGATTATGACTCTATCACCTGGTTTAGCCTGGTCGCCTGAAATTTGATTTACAGCTTCTATTGTTCCTATACCCGATGTAGATATATAAACACCATCTGCTTTGCCTTTTTCAACTACTTTAGTATCTCCAGCAATTACCATAACTCCGGCCTCATCAGCAGCCTGTTTCATGGACCAAACTATTTTATACAAATCAGAAAACGGGAAACCCTCTTCCAGAATGAAACTGGCAGTGATGTAGAGGGGTTTAGCGCCAAGCATTGAAACATCATTTACAGTACCGCAGATCGCCAGTTTTCCTATATCTCCACCCGGGAAGAATAAGGGATAAACGACATGAGCGTCTGTGCTTACTGAGATCGGCTTGTTCAGATTGTTTATGAAGCCGGCGTCATTCCCTTTATTCAGAACAGGATTATGAAAAGCATTGACGAAAATATCTCTGATCATCTGCTGGGACATCAATCCGCCGCTGCCATGCCCGAGCATTACTTTCTCATCATGCTTCAGGGGGATGGGGCAGATTAGTCCGGTAAAATCGATTTTGTTTGTTGTCATAATTATTCTTGTGTGTATCTGTAATAAGCAGAGCAGGCACCTTCGCTGGACACCATAGTTGCTCCAAGTGGGTTCTCGGGAGAGCATAATTTTCTGAATGCGGGGCATTCTGGAGGTTTTTTCAATCCTTGTAAGATTTCACCTGAAATGCATATCTCAGGCTCAGGAACTGTAATAGACGAGACATCAAATCTCTGTTCTGCGTCAAAATCCGTATAGTCTGAATTAAGCATCCAGCCACTCTCAGGGATCATTCCTATACCTCGCCATTTTCGATCGCATACTTGAAAGACTTCACCAAGGGTTTTCTGGGCATGAACATTGCCTTTTTCTGAAACTATCCTTGAATACTCATTTGAAACCTCATACTGACCTGTTTCTAATAAATTTATACAGCTGTGGATGCCTTTGAGAAGATCAAGCGGTTCAAATCCTGTAACGGCGATAGGGATATTGTAGTCCTTTGCTATTGGTAAATATTCCCAATAACCCATAACAGCACAAACATGACCTGCGGCCAGAAATCCCTGAACACGGTTTGATTCGGATGAGAGAATGGCTTTTATTGCTGGAGGTACTCTGACATGGGATACCAGAATACTGAAGTTCTTAATTCCAAGCTTTTTAGCCTGGTATACTGCCATCGCATTAGCTGGAGCGGTTGTTTCAAAACCAATCGCAAAGAAAACTACTTCTTTAGTTGGATTATCCTGAGCTAATTGCAGCGCGTCCAGTGGTGAGTAAACAACACGGATATCTGCACCTGTAGATCTTACAAGGAAGAGGTCTTTTGAAGATCCAGGCACTCTGAGCATATCACCATAGGATGTAAAAATCACATTAGGAAGGCTAGCTATTTCAAGGGCTTTGTCTATTTGTTCAAGGGGAGTGACGCACACAGGGCAACCTGGGCCATGAACGAGCTCGATGTTTTCAGGAAGCAGTTGGTCAATCCCATAGCGCTTGATAGCATGGGTTTGGCCTCCACAGATCTCCATGATCATCCAGTTTTTTGTTGTGATCTTGTGAATGTTATCAAGAATGATCTTCGAGTTTACAGGATCTCTAAACTCTGAAAAATATGCCATTTAGTTATCATCCAGTTCTTGATCTGATATCTCTTTGATCATATCGAGCGTTATCTGAGCTTCTTTTTCGCTGATGATACTCATAGCAAAACCTACATGGATCAAGGTGTAATCGCCTATTTTTGCTTCTGGGACAAGATCTAGGCATGCTTCACGGACAGAACCGCCAAAGTCGATCTTACACATTTGCATATTGTTCTTTTCAAATATCTCAATTATTTTTCCAGGTACAGCTAAGCACATAGAAAACTCCTATTTAATTTTGTGATATGCAGCAACAGCCTGACCAAGTGAAATACCACCATCGTTGGT
>JAUWSD010000158.1 GCA_030610225.1 Chloroflexota bacterium | reverse complement strand
TGGACAGGGATTGAAGTTTGATTTCTTCTTCAATTGATCTGCCGCTGAGACTTGCCCTGTGGCTCATCAGCTCATGCACACGCTCTGTTTCTGTCCAGGCAGGGAGGATCGAGTTGAATCTGATCCCATCTCCGCCAAGCTCCAGGGCAAGAGATTTTGTCAAACCAACTGTAGCTGCCCTTATGCTGTTTGAAAGCACTAGATTAGGGATTGGCTGTTTTACAGAGTATGAGGTGATTGTTAGAACTGAGGCGTGCACAGATTTCCGCAGATGGGGGAGCGCTGATCTGATCAGGCGCACATGGCTTAGGAATGAGAGATCGACAGCTTTCTCCCATGTATTTTCATCAAACGATTCGAATGCTCCTGCTGGTGGGCCGCCGGCATTTGTGACCAGAATGTCCAAACCACCCATTTGGTCCACTGCATCTGAGATCAATTGTTCTGGTGCACCAGGAGTGAGACGGTCTGCTTCAAGGGAGAAAACTTCACCAGTGGAGAGGTTCTGCAATTCATTGACAGCGTTAGACAGGTTCTCTTTGGAGCGGCTATTGATGGTGACATCTACACCTTCCATCAATAATAATTTGGCGGTAGCAAATCCCAAGCCCCGGCTTGATCCTGTAACAAGTGCGCGTAAACCTTTTAGTCCCAGATCCATATCTTCTCCTGAATATTCTTAATATATTATTTCGATACTATCATCGGCAATATAACCTTCGTGCCAGTTATCTGATACCCAGTTTAATACATTTTGAAGAATTGCCATAGCTTGATTTCCATCATTGCTGACAACTGCACATGCGATCTGGGAATCCTGCCAAAGGTCTTGATGTCCGATCTCTGCGATTGAGATATTGAATTTATTTTGTATTTTCGCGATCAGGCTCTTCAAAATTCCGCGCTTTTCTTTGAGAGAAGAACAGCCTGGGAAATGAAGATGAATGGTTAAAATTCCTATTTTTATACTCATTTTATTGACTCATTTCTAATTAATATTACAATAGCTGGAAATATTAAAAAAATTGTCTAGACTACAATAAAAAAATGAAGGAGAAGCCATGGACAACAATACAATTATAGAACGATTGAAAAAAGATGATATTAAATTCCTGTCATTGCAATTTACTGATGTGACCGGCGCTGTAAAAAGCGTAGATGTACCCGTTGACCAGGCTCAGAAAGCTCTAGACGATGGAATTTGGTTTGATGGTTCATCCGTAGAGGGGTTTTCCAGAATTCAGGAAAGTGATATGCATCTGGTGATTGACCGGAGTACTTACGCGATGCTGCCATGGAGTCCCCCCGATCTTAGAAGGGCCAGATTCTTTTGTGATATTTATCAGATGGACGGAAAACCTTTCCCCGGTGATCCGCGCGGAAATTTGAAACGTATGCTCAAGAAGGTGGATGAGAAAGGTTGGGTTTTCAACATTGGAGCTGAACCGGAATTCTTCCTTTTCAAACGCGGAGACAATCATGGAAATATTCATCCAGTTCCCCATGATGTAGGTGGTTATTTTGATTTTTCAGCCGTTGATGAAGCAGTCCGTGTTCGAACTCAGATCATGGATGCGGTTTCAAGTATGGGGCTGGCAGTTGAGATGGGGCATCACGAAGTCGCATTGGGTCAGCATGAGATCGACTTCAGGTTCTCAGATGCATTAGAGGCTGCTGACAATGTAGTTACATTGAAATATACGGTCAAAGCAATTGCAGCTAAGAACGGCTTAGTTGCTTCATTTATGCCAAAACCAATTGCTGGAATTAACGGTTCCGGGATGCATGCCCATCAATCAATATTTACAAAAGAAGGCAAGAACCTGTTCTTTGATGCAAGTATGGACTTTTATCTCTCTGATCTTGGGCGGATGTTCATTGCCGGGCAATTGAAGCATGCTCAGGCATTGTCTGCGGTGTTGTCACCAACAGTGAATTCATACAAGAGATTGGTTCCGGGATATGAGGCTCCAGTATATATAGGATGGGCACAGGTTAACCGATCTGCCTTGATCCGTATTCCAACAGCTTCGGTTAAAAATGAAAAAACTGTTAGAGCTGAACTGAGATGCCCTGATCCAAGCGCAAATGCTTATATCGCAATTGCAGCAATGCTTGCAGCTGGATTGAAGGGGATTGAAGAAGAATATGAATGTCCAGATCCATTGAATGATGTCAATGTATATGAACTTTCAAAAGCAGAAAGAAAGGAAATGGGGATCACAGAATTACCCGGGTCACTTTCCAGTGCATTGAAAGAGCTGATGAAAGACCCAGTTGTTCAGGAAGGTTTAGGCAAGAATATATATGATGTATTCATGCGAGCCAAATGGGCTGAGTGGGATGAATATCGTCTGAATGTTTCTGATTGGGAAGTTGAGAGATACCTCGAGACAGCATAAGCTAAAAGCTCCCGCATGATTGCGGGAGCTTTTTTTATTAGGATATTGTTTCAGTTATTCTTATATTTCTTTTCTCATATTCAGTTAGTAGGTTTGAGAAACATCCATTAACCATGCCTATGTACTCTGGTGGATTAATCCCAGCTTGTTTAAATTTACCCTTCAGTACCTGTCGGGCAACTATCGCAGCAGTGTAGCCTGTTGTGCGTGCCATTGAGGTGATGTTCTGCTCGTGTTCATAGTCATCCAGTAAATAATATGAATGTTTTACTTTCTTTTCACCATCCAGGCATTCGAGCTCTACCAGCATCACTGTGAAATCTGCTTCACCGTCTTTGAGCTGCCATTTGTCGAACATCAATTTTGAGATCAGAGAAAGTGGTTTGACCTTTACACCGTCAACCTTGATCTCTTCCTGGCTGAAAAACCCGGTTTCGCGATATGCCCGCATCAATTCAGCATGTCCGGGATATCTGAGTGTTTTTTCGATCATGTTGGGCGCTTTGATGGTGTGGACCAATGACCGGAGACCATCTGTGTTAAAGGCTTCCAGAGTCCCCACGCCGGGGAAATCTATAAGTTCAATATCTGATAATGCTGGCTTGACGATTTGTTCACCGGATTTGATATATCGGGCAGGCCGTGTATATTCTTCGATCACATCTGTAGGAGAGAATACAGCTTTGTATTCGTAAGGAAATTCTCTCACTCTGGGTAAACCGCCTACATAACATGAGTAGCTTTCTATCGAATCATATTTGGTGGAAAGGTATCCAGCGATGGTATTGCATAGGCCGGGTGCAACCCCACAGTCAACCACTGCAGTGACATTCTTGTCTTTGGCCAGGGCATCCAGCAGGAAGGCATCCTCCGGAAAGAAGGCAATATCGACAACATTCTTTCCAGCGTTAATGACAGTTTTGAGGGTGTTGAAACCCATAAAGCCTGGAACCGCAGATATCACCAGGTCTGCATTTACAATATGTTTTTCTATTTCAGATGGGTTGGACAGATCGGTTTGGCTGACTTCAACATTTGTTATGGAAGATAATGCATCAAGAGCATTGGTGTTGAGGTCAACGGCTGTTACAAAATAATCCTTTGCCAAATCTTTAACCATT
>JAUWSD010000052.1 GCA_030610225.1 Chloroflexota bacterium | reverse complement strand
TTGATGCGATCCGTGAAGCACAGGTGCTTGAAGAAGTCACGACAGAGGAAGAAGCCCTCTCCTTTGCCAGAGATTTTATAGATCAGAGTAATTAAATATCAGTTAATTCCCCAGCCTCAGAAATTTCCTTTACTTTTAACTCTGCATCTTTAAGTAATTGTGCGCACCTTGCAGCCAAAGCCTGCCCACGCTCGAATAATCTCACTGAATCATCAAGGGTATGTTCCCCTGATTCCAACTCTGCGACAATTCTACTCAATTCTTCTAGAGATTGTTCATAATTTAATTCTTCAACTGCAATTTCTTTACTCATCTTTTTCTCCATTCTTCACAACAGCATCAAAATCGCCGTCTTTTATTCTGATATTTATTCTTTCGTCTATTGATACATCATCCACGCTCTTGACCACGTTCCCGCTCTGATTTGTTACAACTGCATATCCGCGCTTTAATACCGCATAGGGATCTAGTGCTGTCAGTTGTTTTTCCAACCCCATAAGCCTTGCACTAGATAACTCGACCTTATGTAAAATCCTTCTATTCAACCTGTTTTCGATCTCATCCAAAGTTTGCAGATCCTGATAGATCTTATTTTGAGGAGAGAGGTACTCCAAAGCTGAACTGAGTGACTGTAATTGGTGCCTATTGCCCTGTATTTTTTCTTCAATAAATTGGGCCAGAGCATCCCTCATGATATTCAGCGAATAGATGACATCGATCATGTCGGGAGTAGCAAGCTCAGCAGCAGCAGTAGGTGTTGGTGCCCTCAGATCAGCAGCGAAGTCAGATAAGGTGTAATCAGTTTCATGCCCCACTCCACAGATCACTGGTATTTCTGACTTTGCAATTGCTCTTACCACATCCTCACTATTGAAAGCCCAAAGATCTTCGATCGAACCCCCTCCTCTTGCGAGAAGGATCACGTCAATACCTTTGAATTTATTCAATCGCTGAAGTGCAGCAACGATCTCATCTGGCGCAGCATCTCCTTGGACAGACGACGGAGCCAAAACAACTTCCATGATTGGATATCTGCGCTGAATCGTATCACGCATATCCTGAAGGGCAGCACCGGTCGGAGAGGTAACAATTCCGATTTTCTTTGGAACTTGTGGGATAGACTGCTTCCTGTCCTCATCAAATAACCCTTCATTCTCCAGCTTTTCTTTCAATTGTAGGAATTGCTGAAACAGGATCCCCTCACCTGCTGGTCTGACCTTATCGGCATAAAGCTGGTACTGTCCTCCAGCCTCATAAACATTCACACTGCCGTGCACTTCGATCATGTCGCCATTTTGAGGTTGGTAAATTGAACGCATCACGGCATTTCTCCACATGATGCATTTCAATGCAGCACCTTCATCTTTGATCGTGAAATACATATGCCCGGATTTGGGTATCGAAAGATTTGATACCTCACCCTTAACCCATACATCCTGCAAAACAGGGTCACCTTCCATCAAATTCCTGATGTGGGCTGTAACTTCGCTCACAGATGAAACCATAGGTTCATTAAGAAACAGATTCATTTGTTCCATGTTCAAAAGATACCTTTGAGCAATTCAAATGTCAATAAGATTGTAAAATTGATACAAAATTGGTCAATAATTTTGTCCATAATCCAATCTCTGATAGAATAATTATGGCAGAAATTATGGTTTGATAGCTCAAACAAAAAAACAATGAAACGACTCTTTACTCCCTGGCGCATGAAATACTTAAAATCCAACAAGACCAACGAGGGCTGTGTTTTTTGTTCAGCGCTTGAGCAACAGGACGATCGATCAAACCTGATCATCCACCGCGGTGAGAATTCATTCGTAATACTCAACCGCTACCCATACACCAGCGGCCATCTAATGGTCATCCCATATCAGCACAAAGAAGTTCTCTCTGACCTTAATCCCAAGACCAGAGCAGAAATGATGGAGCTGGTCAATAAAGCATCCCAAGTGATCAAAGCAGTTTATAAACCGGAAGGATTCAATATCGGGATCAATATGGGCAGCGCAGCTGGCGCAGGAATCGCAGCACATATTCATATCCACGTGGTTCCCAGATGGTTCGGTGACACGAATTTCATCCCTGTTATTGGGGATACACGCCTGGTTCCAGAAGAATTGGATGTCACATTCAATCGCATAAAAAAAGCATGGTAGGAATTTTATGGTGAAAAGCTCCACATTTGTCAATCATAATTATATTTGAGCAAGAGAGGATATATGACAGAATCGAAAGAACATCAACCCGTAATTCTAAGCGCAGTGCGTACCGCGATCGGTCGTTTTCAGGGGGGATTTGGATCAGTGACTGCTCCAGAGCTTGGAGCAGCAGTGATCAAAGAAGCAATATCCCGAGCAAATATCAAAGATAAAAGAGAAATCAACGAAGTCCTGATGGGCAACGTTGTTTCTGCTGGGATCGGGCAAAATCCAGCAAGACAGGCTGCAATTAAAAGTGGTTTACCGGCATCTGTTGGTGCAACCACCATAAACAAAGTTTGTGGCTCAGGACTCAAAGCAGCAATGTTGGCTTCATCAGCGATCAAAGCCGGTGACGGTGATCTATTTGTCACAGGTGGAATGGAAAGTATGAGCCAAACTCCCTACCTTGTAAGAGGAAGAATGGGAGAGCTTCGTTTCGGACATAGCCAACTTGTTGACTCTCTCCTCCTCGATGGATTGTGGGATAGCCTTGTTGGCTGGGGAATGGGAGATGCCGCAGAATTCATTGCAGAGGAGTTTAATGTCACACGAGATGCAATGGATGAGTTTTCATATAAAAGCCATCAGAACGCGGTCGCCGCGATCGAGTCTGGAAGATTCAAAGATGAGATCGTACCTGTTGAAGTAAAAGGGAGAAAAGGCAAAGTCACTATAATTGACACAGATGAATCTCCCCGCAAAGACACGACCATGGAAGTACTGTCCAAGCTCAGACCAGCATTTCAAAAAGAAGGCCGGGTAACCGCTGGAAATGCTCCCGGCTTGAATGATGGGGCATCAGCAGCAGTGGTCTCAAGTGCTGCAAAAGCAGAAAAGATGGGAGTAAAACCTCTGGCAAAGATCCTTGGCTATAACCATGTCGCCGTTGAACTTAAATATCTCTTTATTGCTCCAGCAAAATCTATACCACTTCTTCTCGATCAGGTCGGCTGGACAATGGCAGATGTTGACCTCTTTGAGCTAAACGAAGCATTCGCCGCGCAGATACTGGCAGATGGATACGAATTGGAAAAATTTGGCTGGGATTGGAGCAAGGTAAATGTGAATGGCGGTGCAGTTGCACTTGGCCATCCGATCGGTGCCAGCGGCATGCGTGTGCTCACCACCTTGATCTATGCTCTAAAACAGCGCGGTCTAAAACGCGGTGTTGCATCATTATGCCTTGGCGGCGCTGAGGCAGTATCAATGGCAATCGAAATAACAGAATAATTAATTTGGAGAAAAAATGGAAATCAAACATATCTTCATTATTGGTGCAGGAACAATGGGAAACGGGATCGCTCAGACTGCCGCAGTGGCAGGCTACCAGGTCACGCTCATGGATGTTTTTGAACCAGCGCTGGAAAAAGCAAAAGCAACGATTGAAAAATCAGTCACTAAACTGGCAGAAAAAGAAAAGATCAGTGCTGAACAAAAGGAAGCCGCTTTAAACATAAAAATGGTTGGTAATTTAGATTCAGTTCCAGACGCAGACCTGGTGATTGAAGCCGCTACCGAGAATCCAGAGCTGAAATTTAAGATATTCGAAGAAATAGATGCCAAAGCCAGACCGGAAGTTGTACTCGCCTCTAACACATCTTCGATAAGTCTCACAAAATTGGCTGCTTCCACAAGCAGACCCTCAAAAGTGGTCGGGATGCATTTCTTCAACCCTGTCCCACTGATGAGATTGCTCGAAGTTGTCAAAGGTTTGGAAACTGACGATGAGACCGTACAGCTGGCTCTTCAAGTTGGTGAGAAAATGGGAAAAACCCCTGTGATTGTAAACGACTCGCCTGGCTTTGTCTCAAACCGCATACTCTGCCCAATGATCAATGAAGCTGTCTTCACTCTCTCAGAAGGAATTGCAGATGAAGAAGCCATTGATACAGTTATGAAGCTTGGCATGGCACACCCTATCGGACCGCTCGCTCTTGCAGACCTGATCGGGCTCGATGTGGTACTCTTCGTCATGGAAGTCCTGCATGAGAATTTGGGTGAAAGTAAATACCGCCCCGCTCCTCTCCTACGCCGTATGGTTGATGCTGGAAATCTGGGAAGAAAGACTGGAAAAGGATTTTACGATTACTCATAATTAATGGAAAACATGCCAGAACACAATCAAAAATTATATGATTTTGTAGTCATAGGCTCAGGTTTTGGGGGCAGTGTCAGCGCACTCAGGCTTGCTGAAAAAGGATATAGTGTTCTGGTTCTTGAAAAGGGGAAAAGATTACTGGATCAGGATTTCCCTGAAAGTAATTGGTCCTTCTGGAAATATCTCTGGATGCCGGTGTTAAGAAGCTTCGGCATCCTTCAGATGTCCCTGCTGGATGGGATGCTAGTCCTTCACGGTGCAGGTGTTGGAGGAGGCAGCCTTGGTTATGCAGGTGTGTTGATGGAACCCACCCAAGGCTTCTTCAATGCCCCCCAGTGGAGAAAATTCAATGATTGGGGAAAGGTGCTGAAGCCTCACTATGCAGAAGCCAAAAAGATGCTGGGAGTGGCGCAGAACCCGATTCTGCTCGATTCCGATCTGGTAATAAAAGAAGTTGCGGATGATATGGGCAAAGGTGATAGTTTCTCACCTACTTCTGTAGGTATCTTTTTTGGACCTCCAGGTGAAGAAGGCAACAGCTTCCCAGACCCTTATTTTGATGGCAATGGACCTGAACGAAATACCTGCCAATACTGTGGGGGATGCATGGTTGGATGCAGATATAATGCAAAAAACACACTGGTTAAGAACTATTTATATTTAGCAGAACAACTGGGTGTAGTGGTTAGATCTGAGGCCTTGGTCAATAATATTAAACCTCTTGAGGAAGAGCAAAACAGTGCCAGGTATTCAATTGAATATCAAAACTCAACATCACTTCTTGGAAAGAAAAAACTCAGCGTCCTCGCTAAAAATGTCGTCTTTTCAGCTGGAGTTATGGGTACTCTGAAACTCTTATTCCACTGCCGGGATGTTTCTAAAACTCTGCCAAACCTTTCACAAACTTTAGGGGACAGGGTTCGTACAAACAGTGAAACACTCGTTGGTTCTATTGCAAGAAAATCAGACATTGATTATGCGGCAGGTATTGCGATCGGTTCGATCTTCCAGGCAAATGAAGATACGAATATTGAACCAACCAGCTACCCAAGAAAATCTGGTTTGATGCGCATGCTGGCTTGGCCTTTGATCGACTCTGAGAAGAGTGCCATCCAGCGCCTTGGTCAGATATTGTGGTTCATTATTCGCCATCCGATAGATTTCCTGAGTGCTATGGTTTTCCCCGGTTGGGCAAAACGGGTGATCATCCTGCTGGTGATGCAGACCAAAGACAATATGATTAATGTCCGCTTTAAACGAAAACTCTCACGTTTATTCAAACATGGTCTCTCAAAAACTGGAGAAGGTTTTGTGCCAACCAAGATCGAGGTGGGGCATGAAGCGACACACCGTCTTTCGGAAAAGATCAACGGGATTGCACAAGGATCAATTGCAGAGACATTGCTGGGGATGCCCTCCACTGCTCATATCCTGGGTGGATCTGTAATGGGGGAAACTGCTCAGGAAGGCTTGATCGATAAAGAATGCCGGATACATAATTACCCCGGCCTGTATGTAATTGACGGATCATTAATTCAGGCAAACCCCGGCATAAACCCAAGCCTGACCATAACCGCTATGGCTGAATATGCCAACAGCAATATCCCCCCAAAAAACTAGGCAAACACACCTGCCGCTACCATAATGGTGAAGATGTTAATAAAGAAATGGATCAAGAATGGGTAAAGGAATGATTTAGTTTTCCACGCTATCAGACCAAACAGAAAACCTCCAAATATTGTTGATAGAGTTTCTACTTCCGGCTTTCCGATGTGTGCGATCGCAAATGGCACAGCCTGCAGCCATATCGCATTATCTCCAAATTCTCTTTGATACCCGAAGAGGATCCAACCTCTAAACAAAAACTCCCATCCGATTAGATCCAGAAATACTAAACCGATCATGCTGCTGGAGTATCTGTCTGCATAATAGTCAATCATTGCCGAATTTGATTTGGTGATGAACCACAATATTGGCGCCATAACTACGACTGACACAGCCATAATAGCAAGACCAGCCTTCCAATCCCCCAGCTGAAAACCATAATCTTTTAGCGGCTTTTTACCAACCAGTATGATCATCAGGATCGGAATGAACAGGAAAAGGATCAAACGGTCATAAGCCTTGGTTCCTGAAAAGTTGTGATATTGATCAATGATTATCAAAAGGGTTGATACGATCGTGATGGCAGCAATTTCACGATTGATATTTAATTTCATGGAGAAATGTTTTTTCATTTTAATATCCAAATTTTGATAGGTTGCCTTCAGGACCAAACAGTACTTTTAACTTTTCCAGATCATTTATGATCTCAAACGAAAAATTAAAGATCACCAATCCTAACAAGATACATGAAATTAATAACCTGATCATTCTCTGCTGCCTGTTCAAGGTCGCCCAGTGTTCTCTAAATCCCAACCATGCCTGGGCTGCCAATATTGCAATAAAAGGCACCAATGTCAAATGGAACCTCGGTTCAGCCAGGATCAGAATATGGGGGGCAATATATCCCAATGAGATCAACAATAACAACAATGTGCCTTTATTCCATTTAATGAATGGCAGTCCAAATGCACCTGATGCTATGATGACAGCAAAGGGTAAAGTGTAAACAGAAAACAGCAGGATCAGAAGTGGAGTTTCAATATATCCAAGGAAATTGCTCGAATAAAAATATGAGAGCGCCCTTCTCTCAAAACCAAAGAAATAACCAGCCTTCCTGATCATGTAATACGGCACATTCTCAGGATTCTCTCGGATAAATTCAAACGCCATCTCTTTCCCCAACTCGTCCCTGACCGCATCATCCAGATAAGGCATTAACTCCATTGAGGTCTTGGAGTTGAATTTCCCATCATTCCCAGGATAATATCCTTGATGCAGGTTATAGCCAAGCGCGGATTCAATATAATAGAATTTCCCATGAAGGAGTGAATTTCTGATCGACCATTGAGCAGTTATCAGAATGATAACTAATGGGAAGATCAGAGCAGCTTTCCAGTTCTTCAGGTAATACCAGATCCAGAACATGATGAACGGGACTATAGCAGTGATCACAGACCTTGTCAGGGAAGCTAACCCGAACACGATCCCTGCAAATATAAAATCTTTAAGCCTGCCACTTTCCTTAGCTTTCAGCAGTAGTAGGGTTCCAAACAATACAAGAGGAACAAATAAGTTCTCAGTAGCCAATGCCAGTGGATATACAATAAACATTGGATAGAAAGCCATGATCCAGGCAGCGATCTTCCCCACTTTTTCTTTATCTGGGAATACCTTTACTGCGATCAAATATGTCAGAGGTGCGATAGTTGCAACCAAAAATACTTGTACCAGTCTGGTGATAAAGAATCTATTCGTGAGACCACCAATGAAATAAATAACAGCTAAAAATGCTGGATATCCTGGTGGTCGGAATGAGGTTGGAATCCCAGCAGGATCATAATCGTCCGTGATGAAATCCAGATCAACATACCGTTTTATCAGATCGAGATCGTCCTGAGCATACCAGCGGTATCCCTCCCCCGCTGCGATACTTTCTGCCAGAATATCATATTGGAACATGTCGTCCAGTCCTATCCCAAGGTCAGAAGT
>JAUWSD010000076.1 GCA_030610225.1 Chloroflexota bacterium | reverse complement strand
ATTTCTGTTTGACCAGTTCCAAAAACAATCAATGGCAAGCTTGAATTCTCAAGAACTGCCATTGTTGCAGCAACTGCTTTATCTGCTGTATTAGGATTTCCATCTTCATCTTTCAAACTCAATGATAATTGAATTAGATCAACGCCCATATCTTCAGCAGCTTTTGCCCATGTTCCAGGATCATTCATTACATCACCAAACTCTTCAAGCAATATTGGTGACCAACCATCTGGTTTACTGTCTTTTATTTCAAGTGCGATCACTGGTAAATTCGGGGTTTTTGCTTCATATTGCAAAAATGGCAGTGTCTTTGCACCACCAACTTTTACAACTTTGGACCTTGTACCACCCATATCAGCTGTTGCACCTAATGTTACTTCAACAACCTCTCCTGGCCAATTCTCAGTTGGTATTTCGATTGGCATATCTATTCTCCTTGTTTATTCTTCGGTCTATTTTTTAATATTGCAGCATCTCTTCTTTCAATAAATAAATCGATGGGGCTTTTTCGCTCAGCCTGGATTCCCACTGTTTTTGGAGGCGCTCCATCTTTATTTGCCATATGTGAAATAATATGATCATAGGTCACTAGTGCTGCTGGATATTCGATCCCACCTGCACGATGTGTCATATAAACAACTCTAACGTTCATGTCAATCATCATTTGAGCAGCAGTAGTTATTGGAATGTCTGGTGGAAGCTGAGGAAGTTCATTAATCATGATTTCCTCAGCTTTCATCTCCTCAAAATTCCCAGCGGCATATGCTTTGATTAATACCGCTCTGGAAATATAGCCAATAGCATGACCATCGAAGTTTTGAACTACCATACCCTCTAATGACTTTTCAACCATTACCTCGATCAATTCAATAATCAAGGTGTCTGGTGGACAAGTTGGAACACCAACTGTCATTATGTCACGTACCATCAAGACCATGCTATATCCTTTAGAACATTGAATCCATTACTAATGCTGGATGATTTTTCTCTTCAAGCCAAGCCATCAGTTCTTCAACATTAGTAACACTTTTTTCATCAGCGATCTTATTGATCAGATCAGGATCACCTTCGCGCTCGGCTACAACTTTAAACTCTTCAGCCATTGTTTCCTTGAGCACGCTGCTCATCCACACGATCCTCTTGAAACCCCCATCTGCAGAGATGAATTTGGGGCTTGCCATATAGTATTTTCCAACTCCCATAACACCAGGAGTCTGCAATCCACCACCTGCAACACCAGCTAATGTACTAAATGTCATTCCAGCCGGAGTCATACTTGTATCTTCACGATTCACAACCATTACGCCATTTGCCTCAGGGATCAACATGACAATACATTCAAAACATCCGCATGCCGTCATCGGGTTTTCCATGATCGAGTACATTCCTACTTGTTCTACTGCACCATGTGATCCAAGCTTTGCGTATTCATTTGTACCTGTCCAGTAACCAATAGTAGTGTCAATTGGTTTTCCAAGCTTGATTGGCTGGTTCGGGCCTGTTGGATTAATACTGAAAGATGCTTTGCAATCAAGCCAGTTATAGGCGCCACACAGTCCCAGACGTTCCGGGCTGACGATACACACATGATCTGGAGCAAATGATTGGCAAAGAGTACACGAGTAGAATTCTTCCACTGAATCGTCAGTTAGGTCTGCCAGACGTCTGTTTCTAAATGTATAAGTTTCTCGAGCTTTTTCAAGCCATTCAGCATTGCCTTCTGGAGTTGTGTAAAGATCCACTTCTACTTTGTCTACTATTGCACCAAAATCAGAGTGGAATCTAGCATGTAATATCTTTCCAAAGTGTTCAAGCTCAAATCCACTTTCTGCTGCCTTAGTTGATATTCTGATCCATGTAATATCTCTTTGTCCAATGTGTTGAATTCCAGACGCACCATTCACAAAGTAATGGATCTGTCTCTCTAATACAGGCTCAAAATCTTCCTGCATTGATCTCCCTGCTACTTTGACCACAATACCAAGATCTAAGAATCCTTTGTCTTCAATATCTTCAAAAGTAGGTCCATGAATTGTTACTTTGCCATCAACTACTTCTTCAAGAGGTGCGCTGTACAAATATTCAAACGCGCGTGAACTCTTTCCTCCAAACTCAACTCGCATATCTGCTTTTCGTACAACTTCACCCTCAAATGCTGATCCGTATGGTACTGGCACAGGAACATCAGACACTTGAACCTTAAGTCCTCTTATCTCAACGCATTTCTGAACTAATCTTTCTGCCTTCTCTTCATCATCAGCTCCATCGATCTCATTGAATGGCATGCTGACAACATGTTCATACGTAGTAACACCAGTTGGTAGTATCTCAGGAATAACTGTATCTGCGATAACCGGGAAACCAAAATTAATAGCCCCAGCTGCAGCTGCATACTTAAGATCATCAACTTCACCCAAGGCAAGTACAAACGCAAATACTCTTGCCCGGTTGTACATAAGGATGTCAGTTGCCTGTCCAGCTTTCAATCCACCAAAGGTCAGAGCAGATCGTGTAGCAAAACCAAGTGCATAGATCGCACTAATAGTATCTCGTCCAAAGGGTACTGTATAAGTGTCATATCCCAGTTCAACACCTTCTTCATACAACTGATCAATAATGCTGCGACCATTTACATTACCACTTAAGAATGTCAGGATATTTCTTTTCTGAAGTTCCCTGATTATCTTCACAGCAGTTTTATTATCCTTCGCCGCTCCAACTATGGCAGCAAATCCGGGCATTCTGCCGTCAACTAATTGAATTCCCCATGTACGAAGCTGAATATCATCGATCGGTCCATTCAAATGTCCATTTCGACCATCTCCAGAACCAATGCCTGGGTAAGCTGTTCCACCTGCTAATTCAAAACCTGGATAAAGTTGTGGTTCCAGATTGTAAATAAAGCGAATAGCTTCAATTACTTCAGCAGCGATCAATGTAGCCATACCTGAGTCAAGGGTTTCTCCCAAGTATGGTGTCCACTTTTCAGCATCTGGGATCGGATGAAGTAATTGTCTTGCATGATCCATAGCATCAGATAGATGTCCAATATTCTCAACCGATTTTCCAGTCATGCCGTAGATAAGCGGAAGATAATATGCAGTATTTGGGAATGTAATTGGAGTTTCAGGTCCTTTTTCAGCTAAAGCTTTCATTAGCATTGCTTCTGCTTCTGTTACTAGAGCGTTTGCTCCTCGAATTGCTCTTGTTGCGATATATTTCGACATTGTCTCTCCTATCCTTCCACGCCGTAAAGTGCTTCAAGGCGTTCTTCAACAGGCAGTGCTTCGAGTTCTAAAATTCTTTTATCTCCGCTTTTTCCAAACCTGTTTGGATCATATTCTGCGATACCAAGAGCAGCTCGCTTCTTATCAATGTGCTCAAGAGTAGCTTTGATCATTTCGTCTGGATCTGGGATGAATTCCAATTTTCCACCATATTTTTCTTCCCATCCCCGACCGATAAGGTCAGTCACAATATCACTATCGCTCATCTTGTCGGGCATTCCGCTGACTGGGGATGATCCGCCAAAGATAACATAAGCACCAGATGCAACGCAGTATGCTCCAATTGATAACGCTTTCTCACTCATCCACTCTGGAGCTAAACCGACTGCTGGGACCTGGTCAATATCGTCTCCAAGTCCACCGTCTTCCACAATTTGAGTAAGTACTGTCAAGATCCTTGTATTATCAACACAGGAACCCATATGCAAAACTGGCGGTATACCGATTGTTTCACAAATTTCCTTAAGTCCAGGACCAACTTCGCTTAAGCCTGCGTCTCCAAGTAACAAACCTAACTTCGAGGATGCTATCGCACCACAGCCTGTGTGAACAACCATAACATCCTGCTTTAGTAATTCTTTGGTTACATACGTGTGTATATGGTCATGTTGGGTACGAGCATTATTGCACCCAACAACTGCAGCAATACCTCTGATCCTCCCGGAGATGATTGCGTCGTTCAAGGGCCTGAATGATGCGCGGTAGCTTCCACCAAGCATGTAATTGATATATTCATGGGAAAATCCAGGAACTAAGGATTCAGTTCTATCTGGGATCTCTATTTCTTTACGGTTCTTAAAATTATCAATTGCGTTCTTTAAAATTTCCTTAGCGATGGGTATTGCTCTATCTTCATGGAATTCAATATGATGAGCACCTTTTAGCTTAACTTTTGGTGATGTTGTAATGATCTTTGTATGGAAATTTTCTGATAGTGCAACCAAAGCCTGCATAATGCACTGAACATCTACAATCATCGCTTCAACAGCACCTGTTATGATAGCCAATTCCTGATCCAGGAAGTTGCCAGCTGCAGGAATACCCTGTCGCATCAAAATTTCATTAGCTGTACAGCAAATACCAGTCAAATTCACACCATCCGCTCCAGCGGCTTTTGCATATTCAACGATTTCTGGCATTTGTGATACTGCTACGATCATTTCACTCAATGAAGGTTCATGCCCATGCACGATTACATTTACCATATTCTCTTTCAGGACACCCAGGTTAGCTTTACCAAATACCGGTGCTGGTGTACCAAAAAGAATGTCAGAAGCATCTGTAGCAATCATGCTGCCGCCCCATCCATCAGAAATCGCTGTTCTTATTGCGTGGAGAAGAATATGTTCTGCGTCCTGATCGTCACCGATGTGGGTTCTATGGAAAGCTTCTACAACTTCCCTGTCAATTCCACGAGGTGTAACTCCATGTTCTTCCCAGATTTTCTGTCTTTTTTCAGGTGCTCTAATTACAGGAGCAACCGTCCCTTTTTGCTGACCAAATTGGCCAATATAAAGATCAGCAAGTTCATCCGCAACCTCTTCAGCTGTCCTTCCATTTACAGGAATATCGTAATAAGAGGCAACTCTGTGTAATTTTGCTACATCTCTAATTTCGTATCCCTCAGCTTCTTTGTTGGCAGTTGACTTTAATAAAAATGCCATATCCCTGCCATGATCTGAATGAGCTGCAGCGCCAGCTGCAATTGCCCGAATTAAATTTCTTGCTTGGATTGTGTCGATTGTAGCACCACAGATACCAACTTGCCCATCTTTCGTTAATCTACACGGTCCCATGCTGCAAATCTTGCAGCACATCCCTGCAGATCCGATGTTACAAGGTGACATACTGTCAGCTCTTGAGAATGCTGTCCCAATACCAAGTTCCTCAGCTCTGATGAGCATTTGTTGGGCAGCAGGATCTATACTTTGCTCCTGAGGAGTTCGTTTCTTTGCCATTTTTTCTCCTATCCTTCTTTGCCAATTTCTAATTTACCCATTCCTGGGCTGGGCCAATCTTCTCGAATTGTTTTTGTCGCATTCTGCGAAAACCCTTGAGTTTGTCCTGTCTGGTCATATAAAACACCTTTTCTAAAGTGTTTCTTATAATTTCCAGATCCAGGCTCCAAGTCTAACTGTTCAACTCCAAAACCAAGATCCCCATAGTATCCTGCTTCATCAAGCAAAGATTTAATGGTTTCTTCAGATGTAGCACTTTCATCATATTCTATTTTCAAAAAATTATAGGCACTGCTGATAAATATATCTTTAACCCCCTCCACTTCTGATAAAATCTTCCTTATCTCTAACACATGATGATCGCCGAAAAGTACAGGAATATCAAATTTAGCTTGCTTCATCTTCACCTTCTTTCATCCGATTTTTAACAAATATATAGAAAAAACATTGCAATTTTGATAAAGCAAAGTTCTTTCATTTATCACGAGTTTTCCTCTTATTTAATATATGATGAAATGTGGATTATATTCAGGTGTCAGATGTCATTGGTTTGTAATGATAATTGTCCTTAGGGAAATTTTATAACTTTATCGCTTTTTGGACTTTAAATTTTTTTTTCATGTAAAAACTTTGTATAAATATCCCTTTATGCTTGTATAATTTATTTTTAATGTGGGATTTAGATTGAATAATTTATAGAAAATAAACAGGCTAATTACTCGCTATTTGTTTGTGTTTTTTTTGCGTCATCTCTGAAATATTAATTTCCCTTATATTCCCCAATTCTTAAATTTATTACTAAATATCCCATTTAATACTATTATTATATTGATGGATTAAAATTATCCTGAACTAATAAAGATCGTTGATTCAACGAGAGGATAGCACATGAAAACAATTGGAAAAATATTTTCGATCTTGCTTATGTTATTTGGTTTTCTT
>JAUWSD010000034.1 GCA_030610225.1 Chloroflexota bacterium | reverse complement strand
ATGGCGAAATGCCATATTTTTGTCTAAGAATACACCAGCAGCAAGGAATCGCTTTGTAGATTTTCTGCGCATACTCTCGATCATATTTGTGATCATAGGACATTGGCTGCTTGTGACTGCGGTGTATTCGGACAGTGGTTTTTGGGGCACTGATCTCTTATCGGTTCGACCTGACACTCACTGGCTGACATGGATACTGCAGATCATGCCGGTCTTTTTTATAGTAGGGGGCTACGCTAACAGCGTTTCGTGGAAATCCCATTCCGATGCTGGGAGAAAATATAAGGACTGGTTCATCTTGAGGCTGCGCAGGCTGGTTTGGCCAACTTTTCCACTGATATTAGTTTGGGTAGTATTCACGATAATCACGCAGGCAATAGGCGTCGCCCCAGACCTGATAAAAGTTGGTGCCCAAATTGCCCTGCAGCCTGTTTGGTTCCTGGTAGTTTATCTGGTAATAGTTATCTTCACTCCACTTGCATTGAAAGCGTGGGAAAAGCTCGGGATCTGGTCATTCTGGATATTGTCACTGCTCGGGGTTATTATTGACATCCTGCGATATGGGCACGGGCTTGATGATCTGGGCTGGATCAATTATCTGGTGATCTGGCTGGCAGTTCACCAGCTGGGAATTGCATGGCAGGACGGCTGGTTTAAGGATCAGAGCAGAAGGGCTTTCTTGGCTATAACCGGATTCTTTGTCCTTGCTGCTATAGTTTCATTTGGCCCATACCCATTCAGCATGGTCAATATCCCCGGTGAAAAGATCGGCAATCTATTCCCCCCAAACATATCTATGCTCGCTCTAGCTGCCTTACAGGGTGGTACGCTGTTACTGCTGGAAAAAAGAGTGAATACCTGGCTCTCCTCAGAAAAACCATGGGCTGTAATAGTGCTTCTGAGTGGGGTTACGATGACGATGTATCTGTGGCATGTGACCGTGAATGCTTTGGTGATCGGGGTCGCATATTTATTGTGTGGAGTAGGGTTGAAGATGGAGATCGGGGGATTGCTATGGTGGCTGGCCAAATTCATTTGGATCCCACTTCAATTCATTGTTTTAGCTGGATTTGTACTGGTCTTTGGAAAATTTGAGCGATTGAAAAATTTGAATGATAAATCCCCTGTTACCTTGCTGGGTTTGTTGGTCAGAACTGTGCTGGCATGTGTTGGCTTGGGGATGGTGGCATTGGTTGGGATCTGCGGGGATGGTTTGTTGGGGTTGAACATCTGGGCTTTGGTTATATGTGGGGTTAGTTATTTGCTTCTAAATTTCTCTCTGAACAAGAAAGAGATATAATTTGTTCATGGCAGATAAAAAAGAATATTACATTGTAGTTGATGTTGAAACATCAGGTCCAAATCCTGGAAAATATGATCTCCTCTCGATCGGCGCATGTGCTACTGAAGATCCAAGGGAGACTTTTTACATTGAATTAATTCCCAAGTCAGAACATTATGAAGATGAAGCAATGGGTATCCATGGGCTGAGCTTTGAACATTTGCACAATAATGGGACAGAGCCAAAAGAGGCGATCGAGTTATTTGCCAGGTGGGTCAAATTTGTCACCCCGGAAGGACATACACCTGTGTTCTCAGCCTTCAACGCTCCATTTGACTGGATGTTCATGACTGAATATTTCTATAAGTATCTCGGATACAATCCCTTTGGGCATAAAGCCCTGGACATTAAAGCTTTATTTATGGGACTGCATCCAATCAATTGGCTGAACACATCCCATAACCATATCTCCATTTTTTATCAAGGGAATAATGAGCTCAGCCACCACGCGCTTGAAGACGCGATCGAAGAGGCTGAACTTCTAGCAAAATTATTGAATGAAGTCGAACAATCACTGAGTAAGGAGTGACCTATGACTGAAAGCAATCCGAATTTAGAACTTGAAAAGATCATCGAATCTGCAAAAAGAATGGGAGTTGAGATTGATGAAGCTGATGCTTTGCAGTGGTTAACTGCGATGAGCGCAGTGCAGGACAATGAAGTCTCGGTGGATATAAAAACTGGTGTTTTCGGGCATAAGATAAGTTTGCTTGATTTCAACGACCAGGAACTTGATCGTTTTCGCAGGATGGGGAAATTGGTGGAGTTTGAAGATGTCCCCGGTAAAGTTGAAACAGCGCTGGCACTCTCTGGTTCTGCGGCTCAGTCTAAGATCCAGAGCTACCCCGGAGATGCAGATTACTTCGAGCGGGTGAATATCATCGCTGACACAAAAGAAGAAGCTTGCCAGATCCTTGCTGATCTGATGTTCGATAAAGTCACTTCAACAGTACACGGAGCAGATTACGAATTTATTGAAGTGAAGTTCGGGTCATATCCTTATGATTTGATGTGGAAGGGAGAGCTGCAGAAATCCGGCTCGCCGATCTCCTGGTCCCTAGAAGAAATTCAGGATAAGGGCTTTAATGTGACCCTGCCAGATGGCACATCTGACCGGATAGAGTGGGACAAGGTCGCGCAGGATCCTGGCTGGTGCAAGCTGGACTGGATTGTGGCTGACCCAGTCCGTAAGAAACTGGTAAATGCCAGCAATATGCTGGATGTGACATGGGAAGCACCAGATGGAGAGATCATCCCGCTAGATGGCTATCTGGATTCATTTTTCCAGGAAGTATATCTGGATGCTGATTCGATCCCGATCTTCAGTAAACTGGTCAAACATGTTTCTGGCAATGCCCTGGACGATTATGTACATCAGCTGGAAAAAGAAGTCTATAAATATACTGTAAAATCCCCTAATTATGGCAAAGCTGCCAAGAGAATGTATAACATTTTCAGGTTAACTGGAAAATATATCGAAGCAGCATATTTGAGAGAATTATTCGATGAACCAACCACAATTCTCTATCAGGTCTGGACTCTTATCCGTACAATCGACGAGAGTTTCCAGCCTGGATCAATGATCGAGCCTGCAACCATCCTCGGGCAGGCAGATAAGCTCATAATCGGGGTTGTCGATGCACTTGAAGGCGAGCAGGAGACTGAGATCGTGAGGCGTTTGCTTAGATTCAAGGAATTACTTGCTGAAAATGTAAATAAAGGGGAGCTTTCCCCCCAGGCTGAGGCTGCTAGAGAAGAAGTGATCAACATCGTTAACAACTTCTTCTACGAAAAATTGACTGGAATACCGCAAATTCAGGAATATATGGATAGTATGAAGAAAAAATAAATATAATATTTGATATTCTGAAATTAAAATAGAGAGCGTGCTCTCTATTTTTTTGCATTAATATAAGAAAGAGACAGGGTAAATGCAAGGTGATGCATGAATTAATAGGAGCAAATAAAAACGGAATATGGTATCATTCTGAGTTGGTGCAAAAAACCAATTTAAGAAAAACCAATCCACTTTTAAATAGACAAAGTGGTTATAACAATATTGATTGGAGCATTATCTATGGCAAAGAATCAAATTACTTTTGACGGAAATCAAGCAGTAGCTTCAGTAGCATTTAGATTGAACGAAGTGATTGCGATCTACCCAATTACTCCATCTTCACCGATGGGTGAGTGGGCAGATCAGTGGTATTCAAACGATCAACCAAATATCTGGGGTACAACCCCGATGGTTGTTGAAATGCAGAGTGAGGGTGGAGCTGCTGGTGCCGTGCACGGCGCTTTGCAGACTGGTTCACTTTCAACCACATTTACAGCATCACAGGGTCTTCTTCTGATGATCCCCAATATGTACAAGATCGCTGGTGAGTTGACCTCAACAGTATTCCATGTTGCAGCCCGATCACTTGCTACGCAGGCACTTTCAATTTTTGGTGACCACAGTGATGTGATGTCAACCAGGATGACAGGTTTTGCCCTGGTTGCATCAAGCAATGTTCAGGAAGCAATGGACATGGTTCTGATCACTCAGGCAGCAACACTTGAATCCCGGGTACCTTTCCTGCACTTCTTCGATGGTTTCAGAACTTCACATGAAATATCCAAGGTTGAGCAATTATCAGATGATGTGCTAGTTGAAATGATAGATGATGATCTGGTGAGAGCACACCGCAGCCGCGGACTCACCCCGGATAAACCTGTGTTGCGCGGAACAGCTCAGAACCCTGATGTATTTTTCCAGGGACGTGAGACCGTCAATCGTTTTTATGATGCCTGTCCGGCAATCGTAGAAAAAGCAATGGAAAAATTCGCAGGCCTGACCGGACGGGAATACAAACTATTCCAGTACGAAGGCGCTCCAGATGCAGAACATGTGATTGTCATGATGGGCTCCGGCTCTGACGCAGCTCACGAAGCTGTGGATTATATGGTTGCTGATGGCGAAAAAATTGGTATGGTCAAAGTTAGGCTTTACCGCCCATTTTCGTTCAAGCACCTCTTAGCTGCTCTACCAGCATCCGTAAAGAAGATCACAGTTCTGGATCGAACAAAAGAACCAGGAAGTGCCGGAGAACCTCTTTATAAAGACATTTTGGTTGGTTTCAGCGAAGCAATTTCAGAGGGCATAATAACAGAGATGCCAAAAATATTTGGCGGACGCTATGGACTTTCATCCAAAGAATTCACACCTGCAATGGTCAAGGGAATCTTTGAAGAACTCAAGAAGAGTGACCCCAAGAATCATTTCACGATTGGTATTAATGACGATGTAACCCACACCAGCCTTGGCTACGACCCAACATTCAGAACCACAGATTCAGATGTAGTTCGAGCAATTTTCTATGGCTTGGGCGCAGATGGTACTGTTGGTGCAAATAAAAATTCAATTAAGATCATAGGTGAAGAGACTGATAATTATGCACAAGGTTTCTTTGTATATGACTCAAAGAAATCAGGTGCTGTCACAGTTTCGCATCTTCGCTTTGGACCTAACAAGATCCGCTCTACATATTTGATCCAGGATGCCGGCTTTGTAGCCTGCCACCAGTTCAATTTCCTTGAGAGGATCAATGTTCTCCGATATGCAGCTGAAGGTGCAACATTCCTTTTGAACAGCCCGTATTCAGCTGAAGAAGTCTGGAATAAGATCCCGCGCAAAGTTCAAGAAACGATCATAGAAAAGAAACTCAAATTCTATGTGGTAGATGGTTACACTGTTGCCAAGAAAGCTGGAATGGGAACCAGGATCAATACCATCCTGCAGGCATGTTTCTTCGCGATCAGCGGTGTGCTGCCAAAAGATGAGGCAATTGCAAAGATCAAAGAAGCGATCAAGAAGACATACGGCAAACGCGGCGATGAAGTCGTTCAGAAGAACTATGCTGCAGTTGATATGGCGCTTGAGTATATGCATGAAGTCGATGTTCCAGAAACTGCAACAAGCACGATAGAGATGGTTCCTCCGATGCCAGCCGATGCACCAGAGTTCGTCCGTGACGTACTTGGAAAGATCGTGGCTCGCGAAGGTGATTCAATTCCAGTATCGCAGATGCCAATTGATGGAACATTCCCAACTGGTACAACCCAGTATGAAAAGAGAAATGTTGGTCTTGATATCCCCGTTTGGGAACCAGACCTTTGTATCGAATGTGCAAAATGTGTAATGGCTTGTCCTCATGCAGCCATTCGCCAGAAAGTATATGACCCAGCACTTTTGGATGATGCTCCAGAGACATTCAAACATAAAGATGTCCGAACATTCAAGGAATTCAAAGGGCAGGCATTCACAATTCAGGTTGCGCCAGAAGATTGTACAGGCTGTACCCTCTGTGTGGAAGTATGTCCTGCAAAAGACAAGGAAAATCCAGAGCGCAAAGCTTTGAATATGGCAGTGCAGGCACCGCTCCGAAAACAAGAAGTGGAGAATTGGGATTATTTCCTGGATATTCCAGACGTTGACCGCAGTTTGTTGAGCGTCAATAAGGTAAAAGAGTCACAGTTCCTGCTCCCATTATTTGAATTCTCGGGTGCATGTGCTGGATGTGGTGAGACACCATATGTAAAATTGATAACACAGTTATTCGGTGACCGCATGGTTATCGCAAATGCAACTGGCTGTTCATCAATTTATGGCGGAAACCTGCCAACAACCCCTTACACATACAATAAAGACGGCCGCGGCCCGGCATGGTCAAATTCATTGTTCGAAGACAATGCAGAATTTGGAATGGGTATGCGCCTGACAATTGACAAGCAGACAGAATACGCCCGTGAGTTAGTAGCTAAGTTGAAGGACGAAATTGGCGCTGAGCTTGCAGATGGGATCCTGAACGCAGATATGAGCGATGAGGTTGGAATCGAAGCCCAGAGAGCTAGAGTAGACGAGCTTCGCAAAGTGCTCGAAGGCAAGACAGACAATAAGTCTAAGGACCTTATTGGTTTAGCAGACAAGTTGGTCAAGAAGAGTGTCTGGATCCTTGGTGGTGATGGATGGGCTTATGACATCGGATACGGCGGTCTTGATCACGTGATCGCATCCGGACGAAATGTAAACATCCTCATACTGGATACCGAAGTGTATTCAAATACCGGTGGACAGGCCTCAAAGGCAACACCACTGGCTGCAACAGCAAAATTTGCGGCAAATGGCAAGGATTCACCAAAGAAAGATCTTGGACTGATGGCAATGTCCTACGGCAGTGTCTATGTCGGCAAGGTTGCTATGGGTGCGAATGATACTCATACCTTGAAGACCTTCATCGAAGCAGAAGCTTTTGACGGCCCGTCAATTATAATTGCATATAGCCATTGTATTGCCCACGGTTATGATATGGCAGATGGTTACAAACAGCAGAAACTGGCTGTTGAATCAGGTTTCTGGCCGCTATATCGCTTTGATCCCCGCAGAACAGAAGAAAACAAGAATCCTCTGCAGTTAGATTCAAGGAAGCCTAAGGTTGAATTTTCAGAATATGCTTACAATGAGAACCGCTATAAATCTCTCTTGAAATCACATCCAGAACGAGCTAAAGAGTTGATGGATAAAGCTACAAAAGAAGTTTTGAAGCGTTGGAAATATTACGAGCAGTTAGCTGCAATGTCTTACGAAGACGAAGAATAGAAGAATGTAGTTGATAATACTGCCGGGAAAGTCCCGGCAGTATTTTTTTAAATATAGGTGGTCATCAAAAAAAGGGGGCTCTGCGGTGTATTTAGCCCTGTTTTTATAATCTTGGTGGATAGAGGGATGAATGTTGCCTTGACAGGGTGATTTAGGCCAGAGAAATCAAATCTAACATGGTCCGAGAATATAACAGGATATTTTACATAAAAAGCTGGCTAGATAAATTGCCTATTGACATGGAAGTAAATAAAAAAGGCCAACTATTTTCTAAGTTGGCCTTTTATTTATTAAGTATTTATTTAGCTTAGTTCTCGTTCATTGCTTTTCTGTAAGCGATTTCCATTGCAGTTAATACTGGTTCGTTGTCTACCTCTTCAGCAATTATTGACATTGGGGGTTCCTGCATGGCCTTGATACTGAGTTTGATCTGTTTCTTGCGTCGGTTGAAATCCAGTACTTTTACTTCAACTTCTTCGCCAACTTTTACAGCGTCTTCCGGTGTGCGGATATAGTCATAGGTCAATTCACTGATGTGGCATAAGCCCGGGCGTTCAGCTCCAATATCAATGAAAACGCCAAATTTCTCAATTCGGACAACACTACCGATTGCGGTCATATCTTTCTTGACCTCGCGCCATTCCAGAGCCAGCGGTTCGATCATAGTAAGATCGTAATGCTTTGCGTCTTGATGTATCCTGCGAACCCAAACATTTACTTCCTGTCCTGGTTCAATAACATCTTCTACTTTCTTGACTGGTTCTTTCTGAATATTTGAAATATGGACAATCCCCGGCTTGTCTAAACCGATGTCTACAATTGCTCCAGCCAAAGTTGTTTTCAAAACTTTTGCCGTAAATTGTTGTTTTCTTTTAATTTCTTCCATAGCTAGCCTCGTAATTTATCGAGTGCGATTCTTGATGTCCGCACAATCTCATATTCTACTTGCTAGTCTTATTTTTGTAAAGAAGTTCAAAACTTTCATAAGGTTTATATATAAGTGAATGAAGTATAATGAAAAGTATATGAACATTGAAAAGTTAGTTGGAGAAATATTGAGATCAAAGGGATTGCGCCTGGCTGTCGCGGAATCCTGCACTGGTGGACTGATCGGGCATAGATTAACCAATGTGCCGGGTTCATCAACTTATTATATGGGCAGCATCACTGCTTATTCGTATGAAGCCAAGGTCCGGTTATTGGGTGTGAAATGGGCAACTCTAGAGGAGTTCGGTGCAGTCAGCCTCGAAACAGTGGGAGAAATGGCTTTAGGAGTTCGTAGAACCATGGCAGCGGATGTGGGTCTGTCTGTTAGTGGGATTGCCGGACCGGGTGGTGGAACGGAAGATAAACCGGTTGGAACGGTCGTTTTTGGTTTGAGCACGATAAAGGGGATTAAGACTACGACACAGAAATTTGACGGGGACAGGCTCTCGATCCAAGAGCAGACTGCAGAGTATGCGCTGAATTATTTGATGAACAAATTGGAGGACAGGTTATTGGTGAAGATAAGCGTAGAAGAAAAACCGGGGAGTAATAAAAATCATTTCCCTGCATCCTTCATCTGGAATGAACAGAGAATGATCGTGACTGAGATCGGCAGACATTGGGATGAAGAAGGGAAGCTGCATTTTCTAGTCAAGGCTGGTCCATTTGATAATACCTATGAATTGCAGCATGATCCGGACAATCAATCCTGGATGATGATCAAAGCGATCGAAAAGATCAGGAGAATATAAAAAAAGCGGACTTTGGTCCGCTTTTTCTTTATCTTTCTTTATGACATTCTTTCCCGTTCTTCATCTGCGATCTTGGGATCGTATTTTGTGAACAGGGGACTGGGCTTGCTGAATTCTTTGCCCGGTTCCAGCTTTGCCGCTTTCCAAATATTTCCAAGCTCAGTGGGTTGGTACTGCTGAACGACATGGTCGCTGAGTTCATCCTTTACTTCTTTCTGAGTCAGTTCTCCAAAGAGGGGATAATCATACCCAAGGTATTCGTGCAGTTTACTGGACGATTGCGGAAGGAAGGGGGCGAACATCAGCTTGAGATAATCAATGCACTGCATAGCGGTATAAAGGATCGTACCAGCTGTTTCTTTGTTTTCTTTGATGACACTCCAGGGGGCGGTCGTGTCAAGGTATTTATTCACCTCAGAGGCGATCCTGATCGCTTCAATTAGCGCCGCACGGAGCTTCACATTCTCTATCAAATTGCCAACTGAATCAAATCCGGCCTGTACTGTAGATAGTATTTCTTTGTCCAGTT
>JAUWSD010000075.1 GCA_030610225.1 Chloroflexota bacterium | reverse complement strand
TTTTCTCCTCTTCAGAATTAACTCTCGATTATCTTTTGAAGCGGCTTGATCATTTCTCCCTTCAACCTCTTGTTGACTTCTTTTCGGAAGCCTGGCGATTTTGATAAAAGCGACATGATGGCGTTTTGAACGCGTGTTTTATAATTTTTCTGCGGAAAATCGAATACGCCAAGTTTTTTGTAGAGCAAATAGTCAGCCCGGAAAGGAAAACGCAGGCGTCCCCAAATTTCATCCCGGAAGAGTTTCCTCCCGCCTACACCTAGGAAAGTTGGCGTCCCGACATAGCCGCTGTCAGCAAACTGAACAAGATTCCTGGCGAGGTCTTGCAACAAATCATCAATTTTTACTGAATCCCCGTATTCGTCGGTCACAATTCCAGCCAGGTTGGCATGCTGGATCTCAGTGAAAGCTTCCAAGATCTGTCTCAGATTAGATATCTGGCTCAAGGGTCCAGAAATGATGAAACCCATCTGCTTTCCCATTAATGATGGAGCGTGACCGTTAAAGAAAGATCGGTCGAAGAACATCTTCCATCTCGAAGATAGATACCGATCATGAACGGTCCCAGCAAAAACAAGGATGTCTGCGGTCTTCAGTTTCGTATTATAGAAATCGATATACTCATCTTTGTCTTTATAGACGCATTGATTATCATAGCCACATTGGACACAACCAAGACACGATCCTTTGATATCCAGCATACGCAAATTTATCACTTCGATCTCACTGGTAAATGAGGTTTTGAATCTCTTGACCATTCTGGTCAAATTTACTTGAGTATCCAGGGTATCAGTCACCACTACAATCTTTTTTTCACCCGCATCCAATGACTCTATTACCTTGCTGGGAATATAGTCAAAATTGCGTCGGATTACCGGCATATACTTCTTTGTAGTGGGTGTTCTATTTTCGATAACCTCGAAATAATTCCCAGCAAACAGTTCCAACCGCTCTCTTTCTTTTGGTTTCCGCAGATCACTCATATCCGCGGAAAATGACCCAACAAACCTCATATTCAAATCGTCACAGACCGCGTGGATGTAATTATGCGCTGTATGGTCGAAGAAATGAATAGAAGTTGATAAAAACGCAGTGTATTTATCCTGAAAGATACCTTCTGCATTTCTTTCGAAAATTAATTCGATGAAACGCTTGAAATTGGAGGGCACTAGAAAGTAATAAACAGGAGAAGCCCACAAAACGCCATCTGATACCTCGACTTCATCGAGAATCTCCTGAAAAGCGCTCTTGTCTAACTCTATCTTCTTAATTCTCTGTGAGATATTAATGATTTTTATTTCATGCTGTGGGAACTTTTTCTGGATGTAGTGAACATACTGCATGGAAATGCTGGTCATCCCCTTTGGGCTACCATTCAAGACTGTGATTTTCATTTCCGTAACTCCTCTACTCATTATGTGATCATCAATCATCATCCATTGCTTCGATTTTCTTGATGGAATCTTCACACCACTCAATCCAGCCCTGCTCATACTTTATGCCCATTTCCAGAGTCAGATTCCAGAAAACGCTTTCCTTCACCAACCCTGTAGCTTCTGCGTTTTTCTGGATTTCTTGCTGCACATTTTTCTGATAGGATGTCAGTTGCTCCTTGTGCAATATAAGATAACGGTGTAATTGAGCTAAGATATCTTCTCTGTTCAACTTGCCGCCGAAAAAGACCTTAATCAGAAAGGCATCACGGACAGGCGCCATTTCCGTCGGCTCCCCCAGCCAATTATGCAATGCTACCCGCCCATTTTCAGTGATTTGGTAGACCTTGCGATTGGGTCTGTCTTCCTGGTAATCCACTTCCATAGTCAGCCAGCCATCTGTCCTCATCTGGCTCAATGCAGGGTAAATCTGGCTGAGCTTGGCGTTCCAAAAATGGGAGATCGAGCGGTCAAAGTGCTGTTTCAAATCGTAGCCGGTCATGGGCTGGTAGCTCAAGAAGCCCAGCAGGGCATGTTTTAGTGGCATAGGTAAACCCTTTCAGTTATTCTTATATCATATTTTATATATATATATGTTTATATATTACTTAAGAGCACTAGCATTGTCAAGTATGCTCTAGACAATTAGAGGCTTATGTTGAATTTGTGGCTTTGCTAAGAGATCGATTTTGAATTGAATTACTGGCTCTCTAAACAATTCAATCCCCCTATTTTGCTATATTTTATTGCGAGAAAATACATGCCGCTCAGTTTAATTAATAATAAAAACACCCAAGGTGGCACGAAATAATTCTAACGAGGGATCCGTTTCTTTGAACCGCTATAACGACCACGTGCTACATAAAAATACACCCAGCGATGCTGGGTGTATTTTTGTGCCCCCACGGGGATTCGAACCCCGGTCTTAGCCTTGAAAGGGCTACGTCCTGGTCCCCTAGACGATGGGGGCATTTTGAGCAGCGGCGATTTTACCATCCCGCCGCGTACTGGTCAAGCAGAAATCAATGATGTGCAAAAATATCTGGAGTCTCGATCAAGCTTAAATCAGCAAAAGGCCAGTAAATAAATATGGCTTTTCCAATTATATATTCAGATGGCAGAGACCCCCAATAACGTGAATCAGAGCTGTGATTGCGGTTATCACCCAAAACAAACACGGTACCTGCAGGAACTACAAGCTCTTCCATTTCACCAAGAATAAATTCATCGATGTAATTCTCTTCCAAAACATCACCGTTCAATACAACTGAGCCATCACTGATCGAAATAACATCACCTGGGATCCCGATCACGCGTTTGATATATTCCTCTTCAGGATTATTGGGATAATCAAAAACAACGATGTCGCCGCGCTCGATCTCATTTGATCGATACGCCAATTTTGAGACTATCACTCTGTCATTCTGATGCAGCGAAGGAAGCATGCTGAATCCTTCTATCTTTACCCTGTCTGACAATCCCTCAATCACCAATATGAGCACCAATGCGATCAGGATGGTCTCAAGCATTTCTTTAAAGAATGCTCTAATTTTCTCACCTGTTTTAACTTCTTCTTCCTGCTCAATTATCTCAATAATTTCTTCGAATTGCTCTTCCATAATTTCTCCGCGTTTATCTCCGGATATTATACTTCACCCTTTAATAAATTGAATATGATTATTCCGACCCTCCAAATTTCTTGCAGAATAGACAAGTTTTTGGTACTTGACTCGTAAACTAATATTTACTATACTGTATATGGTACATGTTGGTATATCTTGGTATATGTAAAGAACTTGTCCCGAGGAATTATGGTAGATAGAAATCAGGCAAAACCACTTTATCAGGTAGTCGCAGACTCCATCTTGCAGAAGATCAACGATGGCGAACTAAACCCCGGCCAAAAACTCAGCTCGGAGAGTGAGCTGCGCAAGGTCTATTCAGTCGGACGCAACACAATCCGCCACGCCATCAACGAGCTTGTCAATCTTGGTGTTCTCAAAACTATCCACGGCGTTGGTACCTTTGTTGCAGAAGATCGATACCTTAAAACAGCAGAATTCTTATATGGCTTTTCCCAGGAGATGTCGATCAGAGGAAAATCTGTCAGCAGCGAAGTTCTGGATGCGAAACTCATTAATGCTGACCCGTTTTTAGCACGCCGCCTCCACATTCAGCTCGGAGCAGAGGTGGTCTTTCTTTACCGTCTTAGATTAATGGACGGAGAACCAACCACGCTCGAACGTGCTTACCTGCCCCATGAATACTGCCCCGGAATCCTCGAAAACGATTTCTCAAATAGCTCATTATACGAAATTTTAGCAACCAAATATGGAATGAGTCCAGACCATGCGGAGCAGGAAATCTCAGCAGACCTGGCAACCCCGGAAGTTGCTAAACTTCTCAAGCTTGACCCTCCGGCAGTAGTATTAATATTCCATCGTGAAACCAGAACCAGAGATGGCAGAGTGATCGAATATGTTGATTCAGAACTTAGAGCAGACCGCTTCAGGTTCTATACAAATCTAAAAGCCAGCAAATCACAGGCGATCATTTTTGAACGCCTCCCCACCAGGTTGAACAGGGAATAAGTATGAATATTGATGAAAAGACACTGAATGAAATAGTAGAAAAAGTGGTTTCCTCCCTGACATCAGCAGCTGGCACAAAGAAAGTTGCGGTCGGAGCAGACCATGGAGGATTTCAGCAGAAACAATTCCTGCTGAATTTCCTGGAAGAAGCCGGGTACTCAGTATTGGACTGCGGTACATACAGCACTGAATCAGTTGACTATCCGGATATAGCCAAGAAAGTGTCCGAATCAGTTGTCTCAGGCCAATCATGGAGAGGGATCATCATCGATGGTGCTGGGATAGGCTCATGTATGGCAGCAAATAAAGTAAAAGGTGCACGAGCTGCAAATTGCTGGAATCAGGCTACCGCACATAATGCAAGGGAACATAATAATGCCAATATCCTCTCCCTCGGATCGGGAATGATCGGCAATGCCCTCGCTTCAAAAATCGTATTAACTTTTCTTGAAACAGAATTCGCTGGCGGAAGACATGCCAAGCGCGTGGACAAAATAATGGAGATTGAAAAATAAATGTTAGAACAAAAAGTAGAAATCAAAGATCTAGTTGAGATCATCACCAGGGAAGTCCTGGCAGCGATTGGTGAACAAAATACATCATATACAGAACAGGATGGTGCACAATGCGTTGAAGAATGCGCTGAAGGTATCTGTGTAACAACCTGTTTCAATACTCTTGGTCAGGTCATCAGCGCAGGCGCAACCCGCTTGTCATCCGAGCTTGGTGCAATACCAAACGACCCGCATATTGCTGGAATGATCGACCACACACTCCTCAAGCCAGATGTAACAGCCGACCAGGTTGCGCAGCTTTGCTTTGAGGCAAGAAAATATGAATTTGCTTCTGTGTGTGTAAACCCCACCCATGTCAAACTCTGTTCAGACCTCCTTGGGGATACTGATGTAAAAGTTTGCACAGTGATCGGGTTCCCACTTGGCGCTTCATCACCGGAAGTAAAAAGATTTGAAACTGAGACAGCCATCAAAGATGGCGCAAACGAGATCGATATGGTCATCAATATTGGTGCTCTCAAAGCTGGCAATAACACCTTGGTTTCAAGAGATATCCGTGAGGTAACCTCTATTTCCCATAAAGCTGGTGCAATTACCAAAGTGATCATTGAAACCAGCTTGCTAACTGAAGAAGAAAAAGTCAGAGCTTGCCTGCTTTCAAAAGAGGCTGGTGCAGATTATGTAAAAACTTCAACTGGCTTCGCCGGCGGCGGTGCAACAGTAGAGGACATTGAGTTGATGCGCAGGGTTGTTGGCCCTGGGATGGGCATTAAAGCATCCGGTGGAGTTCGTGATTATCATGACGCAAAAGAAATGGTCGATGCTGGTGCAACCAGGATCGGTGCAAGCGCTGGAGTCATGATAGTGCAAGGTGAGTCTTCAACAAATGGACATCATAGCACATTGAAAGTGGAAAATTCTCAAGCATATTAGGAATTACTTATGAAAATTGCTATAGTAATTGGATCAACGATCTCATCGATCAAAGATAGGGCCATAATGGATACAAAACTCCTGGTCTGCCAGCCAGCTGATGAAACTGGTAAGCAGATCGGAAAACCCTATGTTGCGATCGATCTCGTCGACGCTGGCACTGGCGACCTTGTGCTCACATGTCATGGCTCAGCAGCCCGACAAACACCAATTACCAAAGATACACCTACCGATGCGGTCATCATGGCTGTCATCGACCACCTCGAGCTTGACGGTGATATCGTTTACAAAATGAGTTAAGTACAGGAGTATTTGATGCTCATATCATTAGTTATAGGAACCACAGTTTCAACAATAAAAGATCCAACTCTTTCAGGAAGAAAATTATTGATCCTGAGGCAAACAGATGTTGATGGGAAAGCATTTGGGAAACCTTATGTTGCTGTTGATACCCTGGATGCCGGTGTAGGAGATCTGGTCTTGACGGCCCATGGTTCCAGCGGACGTATGACCGAATTAACCAAAAATAAGCCAGTTGATGCCGTCATCATGGCTGTGATCGACCACCTTGAAGTTGGCGGCAAAGTTACATTCGATAAATAAAGGATTGAGATATGCCAGAATTTGATAAAGATCTACTATCGATCCAGGAAGCCCGGAACTTGATCTTGAAATCCCGGGAAGCTCAGAAGCTGTGGGCGAAAGCAACCCAAGCTGAAGTCGACTGTGTATGCGAAGCTATGGCGGATGCCGCTTATCAGGCATCCGAAAGTTTAGGCAGGTTGGCTGCAGAAGAGACCGGTTTTGGAATACCAGAAC
>JAUWSD010000011.1 GCA_030610225.1 Chloroflexota bacterium | reverse complement strand
CACGCTCTTGATCGCGGGGACATGGTTTTCAAAATACCCAAGCGGATTGGCATCTTTTGGAAACGGGCTTCAATATATCGGCGACAAATTCACTGCCAGCACCGATCTGACAGTTGGGATGATCTTGTTCTCATTGGTTGCATTCCAGCCATTGATGTTAAGTTTTGGTTTAATAGGTGCTTTCAGCAAGCAGATCACAGGAATTATCCCCAAGTATCTTAAATGGTGGTTGGTTGCTGCTCTGGCTCTCCTGGTCGTATTTCCGGGCAGGCAGGCAGCAGACCTGGTATGGGTGATCATTCCAATGTATGCCCTGGCTGGTTTGGCAATGCAAAAATTCCTATTCAGTGAGAAGAGCCTCTCGGGCTGGGTTGAATATCTGCTGATGGCGATCATCCTCATATTTGGAATATTTGGTTATTTTAATCTCGTAAATGTTCTCAACTATCCTACACCAGCTGGTGCAAATGAACTGATCGATTCATTGCTGCAGTTCAGATTCTCAGACTGGGCTAATTATGATGCAACTGTGCAAAGTTACATTGTGCGCTGGATGATACTGCCAAGCATCCCGGCAATTATCGCGATGACCACATTTATATTCAGTAATTTTTGGGGCAAGGACAAAAGCATCAAGGGTTTAGGGTGGGGGGTGTTCATCTTCTTGAGTGCATTCAGCCTCAGCCTGTCATGGAGGGTGTCGGTCTCATCTCCAAAAGTAGAAGATATTTGGCAGACAGATCATTCTGTATCAGAAGGTGCTAATTTGAAGGAATGGATCGAATGGTTTGGAGTGATAAACAGCGGTAATCTAAACGAGCTGGAAATTGTGGTTGAAGATGATTCCGACCAGGTTCTATGGCAGATAAGGGATTTCACCAATGTAACATTTGGTTCTGGAACTGCTGAAATAATGCTGCCTGAGATCGCTGTAACAGCAGAAGATGACATGGCTTTGCAGAAATTTGGCACATATTCCATGCAGACCATCACCATTGCAGAGAAAACTGAAATGGATTCAGATGTATATGAAAATTCGCTGCGCTGGTTCTTCTGGAATGATGAGCAAGCTATCAATAAGAAGGTCAATTTATGGGTGCGGCACGATCTCTTCCCTTCAGATTGACATATCCTTGATAAAATAGGTGGAGATTAAAAACCGGAGAAACTACATGAAGAATGTGATCGCAATTGACGGCCCTGCAGCTTCAGGAAAATCTACACTTGCCCTTCGTCTGGCAAAGGATTTTGATTTCCTGTTCTTTGACACAGGTGTGATGTACCGCGCAGTAACACTGGCGGCATTGAATGCGGGAGTGGCAATTGATGATGAAGATGCATGTGTCGCGCTTGCGCAGTCAGCGGTGATAGAAGTCCAACCTCCATCAGAAGATGACGGACGTACCAGTGATGTGATCGTGAACGGCGAGGACCAGACATGGGCGATCAGGCGGCCGGATGTTGAGGGGAATGTTTCAGTGATCTCTACATATGCTGGAGTGCGGGAAGCACTTACTGAGCAGCAGCGCAGGATCGGTTCCCGCGGAGATATTGTGATGGTCGGTAGGGACATTGGCACAGTCGTGATGCCGGATGCCGACTTGAAGATCTACCTTGACGCTTCGGTTGAAGAGAGAGCTTTACGCAGATATTTGGAAGAAAAATGCAGGGGGGATGATGCCGAGTATGAGGTCATCCTTGAGGCGATGCGCAAACGGGATCAAATCGACTCTACCAGGGAAGTGGCTCCTCTGATAGCTGCAGAAGATGCAATAGTGGTTGATTCAGACAACAAAGATGCCAACGAGATCTTTGAGGAAGTAAAAGAGCTGATCATTAAACACCTGGAATTGGATCAAAAACAATCGTGATCTTCGGTTTTTGAAAGGGTCAACTTCAGGGGCAAATGCTATAATTCATACAAGGTCATCATATGAGCTTGATAGATTCTATATTTAATAATAGTACTCATATCGAATTTCCAGGGGGTGTCATCGGATGGTTGCTGTGGTTCCTGTATTTGGCAGGTACTTTATATTTGGTATGGAAAGGTTTGAAATACCATCCCCGTAAGCCTAGGATACCGTTCATCTGGTCTGGAATTTTAGTAATCGGAGCAGTACTGGCATCCGGTTTCATTGGCTTCAGCTTCTCATTTGGATTGGAATTACCGCTGCCGGGTTTGCCTATGCAGGCAAATGGGGCAGCCTGGATGGTGCTTTCAGCGCTGCCGTGGATGTTCTCAGCCTTTACATTTGGACCGATGCCTTCGGTTGGATTGGCCTTTATCTCAGGGCTGATCATCAGTGTCTGGCATGATCACAGCTTCTTTACCCCTGTGATCTATGCACTGCTGGCTGCAGTATATTCCCAGCTAGTAAATATCAATTATCGATCATCAAGCTATGATTGGCTGCGCAGGCCTTTTGCAGCCGCATTGGTGATCTCAGTCATTTACCCTTTCTTAAATTTCCTGGCAGATATTCTCCTGTACAGTGTGCCGCTTGCAGCAAGGATCGAATTTGCTTTTGCATATTTATTAGAGCATAGCCTTGCGTATGGACTGGCAACAATTTTGGGGGGTGTTCTGATCTTGCTGATTCTGAAGCGCTGGGAAAATTTGAGCATCATAACTCCAGGCACTAAGAACAGGCCCATGAACATGACTCTCGCTGGGCGAATGCTCATGCTTTGGGTGCCTTTGATGCTGGTGTTGCTGTTCACATTGACGGCATCAACTTGGCATTTCGGGGGGCAGGCAGCTTTTGAGCGCATCTCTGTGCAGATGGAAAAATCGGGGGATGTGATTGATAACCAGATCCCGGGTTTCCTGCAGATGGGGCAGAATTTGATCTCAAGCGCTGTTAAGTCGGAAACATTAAAGACCTCCAATGATTTTCAGGAAATGAACTTAGCCCTTGAAAAATTAATTACTGATCTTTCCTTTTTTGACCAGTTCTTTGTGCTGTCTCTGGATGGGACAGTGATAACAGGATATCCGCAGCAGGACTTCAACATGGTTCCGCATAATAAACAGGAGCTGGACGGAATTCAGCTCGTTTCACAAGGGATGGGATTCCAGTCTTATCCGGTTCCGGCAGGTGAAGGGTCAGAAGTGCTGGACTTTGCTTTTATTAAGCCGATCATGAATTCCAGGGGTGAAGCTGTCAGAATATTGGTGGGAAGAACACAGACAATCAACAATTTATTTTCCGATCCCTGGTTGAATGAATTGAAGCTCTATTCGGATATGGGGGGCTACGCGGCTGTAATTAATGATGAAGGCACAGTGGTCTATCACAGCGATCCCAATTCTGTTGGAGTTGAATTTCCCATGAATATCGAAACTTCTGAGGAGGTTTTCAACGGGATCGGCTCAGATGGAAGCCGTCAGCTAATATATTCATCCCGGATCGAAGGCTCTGCCTTTAAATTAATTCATGCAATTCCAACATCAGTGCCGCTTCAAGATGTGATCCAGCAGATCAGCGTGATCACGATAATATTGGGGCTTCTGGCAGTCCTTGGTTTTGGAATTCTATATGTCAATATGCGTGTTGTGAATAAGCAGGTCGAGGAGCTGGTTGAGACAGTCTCAAGGATCTCTGATGTGAATCTGGACCAGGAAGTGGATGTGCGTGGATTTGGGGAGGTCGGGCACCTTGCTTCAGCCTTTGAGAACATGCGTCAATCGATCAGAGAGTATCTGGAAGATTACCAGTCAAAACTATCAGTAAGTCGAAAGGTTGCTTCCACCTTTGACCTTGAAAAGGCAATGCGCCCGATCCTTGAACGCATCGTACAGTTTGGGGCAGTGTCTGGCCGTTTGGCAGTTCAGCCTGGAGTGCTACCTTCTCAATTGAAGGCCGCGCATAAAGGTGTCGGGTATGGAAGCATGGCGGAGAGCTATGCCGTACTGGATGCGCAGGTGCTTGCGATGAACCGTCATCAGGAGAGGGTTTTCCTGACATCTCCATCAAGGGCAAAACTGCAGATGCCGGAAGGGCGATCACTGCCCGGTTCTATAGCAGCAGTTTCCCTTCAAAAAGACGGCGAGTTTCTTGGTTCATTGTGGGTAGCATACGAGATGCCGCATCAATTCGATGAACTGGAGATCAGGACATTGACCTGGATCGCAGACCATGCCGCGCAGGCGCTGCTCAATTACCGTACATACAAATATGAGAAGCTTTGGGGCGACTGGCTGGAGACGATCTTTGATGGCTGGACATCACCGGTCTTATTTGTCGATCCGAATGAGGTCATAATGTATGCAAACAAGGCTGTGGATGACAGGCTAAATAAGGGCAATACTGTGATCCCTGAAATGAGATTGGTCGATCTGAAGGTGTTTGATAAAACAGTAGATCTGTTCAGGTCTGACATCTCTGCTAAGAAAGTACAGCAGGTGGAGATCCCGGGATATGGGAGTTTTGTAGTTCACAGCTATCCGCTCGCTGCAGAGGTGGAACCGGGCGGAAAGGCATATGTATTCCAGGATGTGACTGATTATCTGGCACAGGCCTCACAGCGCCTTGACCTGATCTCTGTGGTCAGTCAGTACTTCCGTACACCGCTGTCCCTGATCCAGGGATATACATCCATGATGGATATGTTTGGCCCATTGAATGAACAGCAAACCAGCTATTTAAATAAGATCAATCAGTCAATTCAAAGGTTGAACAAGACAGTTGAGGATATTCTGGATTTCAGTCGAATTGAATCTGGAGAAGGGCTCAGGATCAGCCAGATCGATGCTGTCCGAATGGGCGACCAGACCGTGAAGGATTTCCAAATACTTGCAGATCACCGTCAGGTTGATCTTGAGTTTATCAGGCCAAGGGAAGAGCAGATAATCTTAAACGCCGATGAAGCATTGGTTCAGCAGGCGCTATATAACCTGATCGATAATGCGGTTAAATTCAACCGCGCCAATGGCAAGGTAAGCGTCAGTGTCATAAATGACGGGAGCAGGGTCAAGTTCCTGATCAGGGACACCGGGGTGGGGATCGCAGAGATTGACCAGCAGTATATATTTGATAGAGATCACCAAAGAAATAAGCGTGGAATCAATGACCGGCGAGCCAGCGGCTTGGGTCTTTCGATGGTCAAGTCGATCATGAATTGGCACAAGGGCGACGTGTTTGTGAGCAGTGTTCTTGGAGAAAGCAGTGAATTCACACTGGTCTTTCCCAAAAAGCATTAAAAACACCTGATTTTCTCGGGAAAAGACAGGATTGGGAGAATCTGCATCTTGACATTAAAACAGCTGATTTGTATAATTTAGATACAATCGATCAGAACAAATCGTGAGCGCAAAAGGAATAGAGCTTTTGGGCTTGTTTTATTTGTTCTGATATTAGCACGTATGTTCGGAATTATATAAGGCAAATATTAATTGATAAATAAATTCCAGGTAGTAAAGAGAAAATATATTTGAAATGATCGAGGGATGAAAGATTATCCACTCGCGTAATTAGATTGAGGCTAGTACGCTCAGGAGGCACATTTAATGGAAGCAAAGAGATTGCGGGCTCTTAGAATTAGTTTAGCATCACCGGATACGATAAAAAGCTGGTCATATGGTGAGGTGCTAAAACCTGAGACCATCAACTACAGGCGACTGCGCCCGGAGAAAGATGGTTTGTTTTGTGAAGCGATTTTTGGGCCAACACGAGATTGGCAATGTTATTGTGGAAAGTATAAGAACACACGCTATCGTGGAATAGTTTGTGATAAGTGCGGTGTTGAAGTTGCACGCTCTTCTGTTCGCCGAGAGCGAATGGGGCATATTACTTTGGCAGCACCGATCGCGCATGTTTGGTATACACGCCGGGTGCCTTCATACATGGGAGCATTACTTGATATATCCCGAAAAAATTTGGACCGCGTTCTATATTTTGCCCAGTATGTTGTAACCAGCATTGACGAAGAAGCAAGGGAAAAAGCAATTGCAAGATTAGATGAAGAGATCGCAGAATTTGAGATCAGTTCATCAACTTCAATTGATGATAAGGTTGCTGAAATTGAAAATCTTCGGGATGTAAAGGTAACTGATCTTCAGGAACAATTGAAGCAGGTAGAAACCCGATATGAAGAAGAATTAGCTGCAAAATTGGAGCCGACCATTAAAGAAGGTCAATCTGTGGATAAGAAACTCCAGAAAGATCTTGGCAAATCTCCAAGAGCAGAAGTGAAATTGAAAACAACTGACACAGTGATCGTAAAAGCTGGTGTCGAAATTACAAATAAACATATTTCAATGGTTCAGGATTCTGTCAAACAGTACCTGGAAGAACTTGAGAATGAGACCAAGGGTGTTAAACAACGCGAGCTTGAGCATATCAAACTTAACATCGCCAGCACAAATGCTGAAACTGATATGACCATCACTGAGATGCGCGCAAAGCTGGATGAAGAGAGTATTGCTATCCGGCAGGACAAGTTGAGACTGCGCGATGAGCTTCTTGACCTGAAGCCACTTTCCTTTATGGGTGAGCAGCGCTACCGAGACCTGCGTTCACGCTGGGGACAGGTTTTCAGGGCAGATATGGGAGCAGAAGCATTCCTTGAGATCCTCAAGCGCCTTGATCTTGAAAAGATGGCTGAAGATCTGTGGGTAGAGGTTAGAACCTCACGCAGTAAACAAAAGAGAAGAAAAGCCACAAAGAGGCTTAAAGTCGTTGAAGCATTCCTCCGCTCAGGAAACAAACCTGAATGGATGATCATGACGGTTTTACCGGTGATCCCGCCAGACCTGCGACCTCTGGTTCAGTTGGACGGTGGCAGGTTTGCAGTAGCAGACCTTAACGACCTTTACAGGCGTGTGATCAATCGAAATAATCGATTGAAGAGACTACTTGAGCTTGGCGCTCCAGATGTGATCGTCAGGAACGAGAAAAGGATGCTCCAGGAAGCTGTTGACTCATTGATCGACAATTCCCAGAGAGGTAAAGCTCTTTCACGCCGTGGACGCCGTGAATTGAAATCACTCAGTGACCTGCTGAAAGGCAAGAAGGGCAGATTCCGAAGGAACCTGCTTGGTAAACGAGTGGACTATTCAGGACGCTCCGTGATCGTTGTTGGACCACAGCTGAAATTGTATCAATGCGGGTTGCCAAAATCGATGGCCCTGGAATTATTCCGGCCTTTCGTGGTTTCCCGCCTGGTAAGCAGAGATTTCGCAAAGAACGTTAAAGGTGCCAAGAGGATCATCGACCACAACCGACCAGAAGTTTGGGAAGTTCTGGAAGAGGTCATCAAAGAAAGGCCAGTTCTTTTGAACCGCGCTCCAACTTTGCACAGGCTTGGTATCCAGGCATTTGAACCGATCCTGATCGAAGGAAGCGCGATCCAGCTGCATCCTCTGGTTACAACGGCATTCAACGCAGACTTTGACGGTGACCAGATGGCTGTGCATGTTCCTCTTTCTGAGAAGGCTGTTTGGGAAGCACGCAATCTGATGCTCTCGTCAAGGAACCTGCTGAAACCAGCAGACGGTGAGCCAATTGTTGGACCATCCAAGGATATGGTTCTTGGTGTCTATTATATGACAATGGATCCCAATCCGAAAACCAATGGAAATAAACGCATATTCAGCAATCTTGAAGAAGTAAGCATGGTCTATCAGCTTGGTCAGTTGAAGTTACATTCCCAGATCAAATTGATGACTGAGACTTGGTATGACGATGATGGTAATCGTCTGGAAGAGGCTGAAACAAGAATGATCGAGACGACAGTTGGGCGTGCGATCTTCAACTCCATTCTTGTCCCAGAAGTGCAGTTCATCAACAAGACCCTTGACAAGGGCGGCATAAAAGACCTAATTGCTGAAGCTTTGGAAGAGACCGATGGAGAAACAACCCAGTTGGTATCCGATAGAATTAAGGATATAGGATTTACATATGCAACAAGGTCTGGTGTTTCGATCGCCGTTTCTGATATTAGTATTCCAGAGGCAAAAACCGGGATCATTGACAAGTCAATGGACGAAGAAGCAAAAGTTGAACGAGCATACAGGCGTGGACTTCTGACCATGCAGGAACAGAACGACCGCGTGATCGAGATCTGGCAGAAAGCAACTTCAGATATTTCAAACGCAGTTCGAGACAATATGGATATGACGAACAACCTGGCTATTCAGGCAAACTCTGGTGCTGGTAAAGGTGGATTTAGCACAATCTCCCAGTTAGCTGGCATGCGAGGTATGATGGCTGACCCGTCCGGACGAATCATTCCACTCCCGATCCGTTCAAACTTCCGTGAAGGTCTGACCGCGTTGGAATACTTTATTTCAACACATGGCTCCAGAAAAGGTTTGGCTGATACCGCACTGCGTACTGCAGATGCTGGTTATCTGACCCGCCGTTTGGTGGATGTTGCCCAGGATGTGATCGCGATGGAGAGCGACTGCGGCACTGACAGAGGTATCTGGATCGAAGATGAAGAAAAGGACTCTCAACAAGCATTTAGATCTGCAATATTCAGCCGCACAACTTTGGAAAGAATTGTTCATCCAGAGACTGGTGAGATCATAGCAGATGCAAATACGGTACTTGATCAAAATCTTACCAGAAAAGTATTGAGCGCAAATGTAACCAAGATCAAGATGCGATCTCCATTGACCTGTGAGACTGAATTTGGTATTTGTGCTCACTGCTATGGTTTGGACCTTGGACGAGGAAAGATCGTGGAATTAGGTACGGCTGTTGGTATTGTGGCCGCCCAGTCAATTGGTGAGCCTGGTACACAGCTTACACTAAGGACATTCCACACTGGTGGTGTTGCCGGTGGTACAGATATTACTACTGGTCTCCCACGTGTTGAAGAGCTATTTGAAGCTCGTAAAGCACCAAAGGGTGAGGCAGTTGTTGCAGAAATTGCAGGACGCACAGAGATCGTGCAGTCAGATAAATTCTCGGATATTCGAGTTGTGAGAGTTACCCATAGTGAGATGGTCGATGATGTTTATGAATTGACCAAAGACTGGAAAATCAAAGTAAAAGACGGAAAAAAGATCGAAGAAGGTGACGTAATAGCTGAGAGTGGTGATGAAAGCAAACCATTGAAAGCCCAAAAGACTGGCAGGGTTCGCATTGAAGATGGGAAAGTGATCATAGCTTATGAAGTTGTCGAAGAAGCCGATTACAACATTCCAACAAACTCACGCTTGATCGTAAAGGCTGGTGACCAGGTAGAACCGGGTCAGGCACTAACAGAGGGTTCACTGAACCCGCACACGATCCTGAGAATTCAGGGACGTGAAGCCTGCCAGGTTTACATGCTCGCAGAGGTACAGCAGGTTTACCGCTCACAGGGTCAGAATATCCATGATAAGCATTTTGAGGTTATCATCCGCAAGATGATGTCCAGAATCCTAGTCACTGACCCCGGTGATTCAACCTTCCTGCCCGGTGACTTCGTTGAGCGTATTGAGATTTTGAAGAGAAATGAAGAGTTGATAGAAGAAGGAAAATTGCCAGCGAAATTCATGGATGAACTTCTTGGTATCACCAAGGCTTCATTGAATACAGACTCATTCTTATCAGCTGCATCATTCCAGCACACCATCAAGGTTTTGGCTGGAGCAGCGATCAATGGGACAGAGGATCCGCTAAAAGGTTTGAAAGAAAACGTAATTCTTGGCAAATTGATCCCCGCTGGATCCGGATATGATTTTTATCAGGATGAGTTAGCGGTAAAAGCGGCAGCAGAAAAAGCCGCGCTGGAAGCTGCAAAAGCAGCTGAAACCGCAGAGTTGGAAGCAGGTGTTGAGGAGCTTGAGCCAGTAGTTGAATCTGAAGATAAGGACTCTTCTGAACCAGCAGCTAAATAAACTTAAATGTTTTTCAAAGGCCTGCATTTATTGCAGGCCTTTTTTCTTAAAATTTCAATGAATTGATTCCAATTCAGGCATATATACAAAAAAAATGATATATTGTTTGTCTATAAAGATCTGGTCTCAAATTGAATATGTGACCAGCTTGAGAATAGGATAATCCCTGAATATTTTTATGTGCTATTGGCTTTCAGGGAGTTAATTAGGAGTTTTAATGGAAATTGGCCTGATAAAGAAAATTGATATTGATAAGGAAATGCAACAGGCATACCTTGATTACGCTATGAGTGTGATCATTTCCCGCGCTCTTCCTGATGCACGGGATGGATTGAAGCCTGTTCACCGCAGAATCCTTTACGCGATGTATGACATGGGACTGAGACCCAATACAAATTATAAGAAATCTGCCCGTGTGGTGGGTGAGGTGTTGGGAAAGTATCACCCGCATAGTGACAGCGCAGTTTATGATGCTATGGCCCGAATGGCGCAGGATTTTTCGATGCGTTATACCCTTGTTGACGGGCAGGGAAACTTTGGCAGCGTTGACGGAGATCCCCCGGCAGCGATGCGTTATACAGAAGCTAAATTGGCATCTCCAGCAATGGAGATCATGTCCGATATCCAGAAAGAAACAGTAGATTACATTTCCAATTTTGATGATTCATTGAAAGAGCCTAAGGTTCTCCCAGCTGCTATACCAAACATGCTTATCAATGGTGCGACGGGCATTGCTGTTGGCATGGCAACAAATATTCCCCCTCATAACCTTAACGAGGTTGCGGATGCTGCCATCTATCTCCTGGAAAACTGGTCGAAGCAGGATAAAGTAACGGTTGAGGATCTGATGCAATTTGTAAAGGGTCCGGATTTCCCAACTGGCGGGATCCTGATCGAGACAGAAGCCAACAGATTGTCCAATGCGTATGCATCCGGAAGAGGGAAGCTGACGATCCAGGCACGGGCGCATGTTGAAGATATGGGGCGTGGACGACAGAGGATCATCGTAACTGAGCTTCCATACACGATCAACAAATCATCTTTGATCGAACGAATCGCAAAGATGGTGCGTGAAGGAAAAGTTGAGGGGATCGCCGACCTGCGTGATGAAAGTGACCGCCAGGGAATGCGGATCGTGATCGAGCTCAATAAGAATATAGACACAGAAAAGGTTCTGTCCGCATTATATAAACGTACGCCGATGAAGCATAACATCAGCTTGATCATGCTTGCTTTGGTGAATGGTGAACCGCAGACACTGAGCTTGAAGCAATCTCTAACCGTTTATGTCGAGCATAGATTGGAGATAATCAAGCGGCGCAGCGAATATGATCTTGATAACGCCAGAAAGCGCGAACATATTCTGGCAGGATTGCGGGTGGCATTGAACAACCTTGATGAGGTCATCAATGTGATCAGGAAAGCAAAGGATGTCGAGACAGCCAGAACGAACCTGATGAAGAAGTTCAAACTCAGTGAGATCCAGACCAATGCGATCCTGGATATGCCATTGCGCAGGCTGGCAGCTCTTGAAAGAAAAAAGATCGAGATCGAATATAAAGAAGTAATAAAAGCGATCAAAGCACTTGAAGGGCTTTTAAGTTCTCCAAAGAAGATGCGCAACACAGTGGTTGAAGAATTGGAGTATGTGAAAGAGAAATACGGAGATCGAAGAAGAACCCAGATAGTTTCATCGGACGGAGAAAGGTCGATCTCAGAATTGCTTACTGCCGCAGACCTGGCACCTGATTCTCCTGCTTGGGTTGTTGTCAGTACTGATGGCAAGGTTTCAAAAACCATGGATGGGGCAGACCCAAGGCAGTGGGGTAAGAATGCTCCCAAATTCATCCTGAGCACAAATACGCAAGATACTCTGTACCTGGTCACAGAAAGTGGAAAGGCAGCTGCAATTGCAGTTCATACATTGCCGGATGCCCAATCAGCAGACCAGGGTTTGGAATTCCATAAGCTTTCACCATTACGTGGTAAGGAAACGATAGGTGCCATTTTTAATCTCCCGCCTATTGATGAGAAGATTTCCAAATGTTTCGTATTGGCAGTTACCCGGGATGGGAATGTGAAGAAGAGTGAGATCTCAGAGTTACCGGGTCCATCCTCCCAAAGCTTCACCCTCGTGAAAACAAAAGCAGGAGATGGTGTCAAAGAGGTATTGATCACAAATGGAAAGTCAGAGATTTTGATCGCGGCATCAAGCGGACAGGTGATCAGGTTCAAGGAATCTGATGTGAGACCGATGGGGCTTGTGGCTGCGGGTGTGAATGGGATGAAGCTGAAGGGTGATGATAAGGTGATTGGTGCGAGGACATTGAACACCGAGATGGAAGTGTTCATGCTGGCCTCTGATGGTTTTGCTAAGAGAGTGAAGCCGTCCAATTTCCCCGTGCAGGGGCGCTATGGGAAGGGTGTTGCGGGGTGGAAGCTACCAGCCGGGGTGCAGCTCCTTGGGATAGCTAACGATAAACCTAACCTAGAGGTCACGATCCACCTCTCTAAAAGTGCAGCAAAGAAAGTGCGCCTGGACGCTGCTCCGATTAGGACCAGACCCTCAAACGGGAAGTCTGTTTTGGAAGTAAAGGTAAATGACCAAATGATATATGTGTCTGTGCCGCAGATACAGACTGCTTCGATATTGAAAGGTGCAGAAAAAGTAAAAAGCACTGCAAAGAAGAAAGCAGACAGCTCAAAGCAGATAAAAATGCCTCTTGATGATAAACCAAAGAAAAAGAAATAGGCGAGTAAAGGAAAAAAGCTGGCGAGGGTTCGCAAGAATCAACGCGTCTAATTTAAAACAATAACACCCTTGATTTTGAAGGGTGTTTTGTATTATTTATTAGTTATTTAATTAATTTTGATGTTGTTAAATTATTAAAATGACTAATCATAAGAGCAACTTCCTTTACAGTCTCAGCTCAAAGTTTTTCACCTAAATCAGAAGAAGCTTTTGTTGGATCTCCTATGACTCCTGTTTTTGAATATTTAGAAAAATCAAGTTTTGGATTTTCCCAATCGACCTCACGATTTTTTGGATTTCGAATTAGATCAGTTCGAACTAAATCTGGTCGCAAATGCATAGCAATGGAGGTGGCAAACGAATCGGCATGACCACCGGGAATATCAGGGGCACCAACACGTTTCCAAATAGCGGAAAAAGGGATTTCAGGCTGCCAGATTTTTACATTTTTTGAAACTAAAGGCTGGATAGTTTT